>JADZDV010000138.1 GCA_020850915.1 Chloroflexota bacterium
AAGCGAGAGGACGGGCCGAGCGAGGAGCCGAGCGAGCCGCCGGCGCTGCTGGCGGCGGGCTGAACGGGGCGACTGGTGGGGCAGTCCGACGAGGACCACGCAGTCCCAATTACACACTTGACGGGACTCAAACCGGTAGAGCCCAGTGCTGGGAAGCAAACTTGGGAGTCCAGGTGCGACATAGCAGCCTGGAGGAGGTACACGACAAACCGATGGGGATTGTCTTGCTGTGGGTGCCCATGGGTGTATCAAGCATTCTCGATCGCCAGGTCATTGAGCCCAGATGCCGTCAGAGGAGAAGTTGAGCCGGCCCGGAGGGACAAGCCGGCGTAGCTCAGTGGAGCGTCAGGACCGCACGTCCTCAGGCGAGCTCCGCGGACCGTGGCGGTCTCCCGGGCGTGCGTCACGGCCGCCGGGGTGTTTGACTGGCGGGCTTCCAGGCGCAAGGGCTGGCTGATCGGGTGGTAGCGGAAGAACCCTTGCCAGTGGCTGTTCGGCACGAGCTGGGGCGTGACGCGCGTCCGACCCGCGAAGGCGCCACTGGGCACGACGAGCTGCGCCCCGGCCGGCAGATCCACCGTGCCGCCGGCGGCGTCCAGCTCCGGCTCGGCGATCTTCGCGGCGGGGAGCGGTGTGGCCGGCGTGGTCGACGACAGCGGGGTCACGCTGGTCGTGACGCCAACGGTTGGGGTGACCGTGGCGGTGGCGGTCGCGGTGGCCCGCGGGTTCGGCGTGCTGCCGCCCGTGGTCGGCGTCGCGCTCGGTGTCGGCGTGGCGGTGGAGGCGCTGGCCCCAGCGGCGGCGCGTGTGGGACTCGGCGTCTGTCAATTAACGGCCAAAGTGCACCACGTCTTTACGGCGAAGATGCACCACTCGGTGAGGTGAGGCGAAGCTGGCGCGGCGACGGGCAGGGCGAGCCGGGCGGTCGCCAGGCTGGCGAAGACCGACAGGTCGAACTGGCGGGCGAGGCCACGGCCAAGCTGGTCCCAGGGGACGGACAGCAGCGAGACGACGACGAGCCAGGACAGCAGGGCAAACCGACGCGCGGAGCGAGACATGCTGGAACCTCCTCCCGGGCTCTCCCCGGGGCTATCGGCTCCAGCCTACGCTCCCAACATGACCGGAGTGTGACACGAGTATGACCGCTTCATGACATCTCACGCGGCAGCCGGCTCTGGTACGAAGCAGTAGCCCTCGCCTCGTCGGGTCTGGATAAGCTGAGCCCCGAGCGAGCCAAGCTGTCGGCGCAGTCGGCAGACGGCGGTCCGCAGGGCAGCGTAGTCACAAAAGATGAGCGAGGAGTCCAGGCCCCACACGAGCAGTAGCAGTTGCTCCGGGCTCAGGACCGGGCGCGCATGCCGGACGAACACGCAGAGCAGCTCGTACTCCTGGCGACGAAGCCGGAGCTGCCGTCTAGCCAGGTAGAAGCGGCGCTCGAGCGCGTCGTGCTCGAGGCGGAACGTTCGTGAGATGAGGTCGCGGCATTCGCTCGTCGATTTGGTTACCTGCGCTCGCGATCCCGAGCCCGTCGGGGTTTCCGGCTTGACTGGGTCGTACTCGCTGGTCGGGCGGCCCCTCCGAACGTCCGTGACTGAGATCTGCCTCTGGCTATTCACCATCGCTCGCCCTCTGGGATGAAGAATCGACGGCAAGCCGCCCTCGCACCGTCTGTGTCACATATATTGCAATTGTCAAGTGCATTATGTCAGGAGGTCTCGGAACCGTCCAGTGACGGGGATCCAGACTCGCAGGGCGAACGGCCTGTGAAAGGACAGGCGCGCTTGCCCGGCTCGGCCAGTCCGACTACGCTCCTCGTCTTCATGCGGGGGAGGTCTGGAGGAAGGTAAGACCGTGATCGTTCACGGGCGACCCGGCTGTCTCCCGTCGGGCAAATCCTGGTGAGCATCGCGAACAGCGCCGATCTTCGCGCCGCGCTGGCCTGCTATCGCCGGGAGTCGCTCGGCGTTCGGGCGTTCACCCGCGTTCGCGCACTCCTGGCGCCGCATGAAGAGGTCGCACAGCATGTCCCGGTCGCCGGTCGGGTGCTCGATCTTGGCTGCGGCCACGGACTGTTCACCAACATCCTGGCTCTTGGCTCGTCGGAGCGGCAGCTCCTCGGCGTGGAGCCGTCCGCCGCCAAGCTCACGGTTGCGCGCCGCGCCTCGGCGGGCCTGCCCAACGTCCGCTATCAGCAGGGACGGATCGACGACGTGTCCGAGGCGGGCTTCCAGGCGATCGCCATCCTCGACGTGCTCTATCTCCTGCCCGACGAGGCCAAGCGCGCGGTGCTACGCGCCTGCCGTGCGCGACTCGCTCCTGACGGCGTGCTGCTGCTCAAGACGAACGACACCCGCCCGCCCTGGCAGTACGGAGTGGTTTGGCTGGAGGAGGAGCCGGCCGTGCGCGTGCTCCGCTTCACGCTTGGCGGGGAGATTCACTTCCAGGGCGTGCCCGCCTACCTCGAGCTGCTGCGGGAAGCCGGCTTCGAAGCCCGCGTGCTGCCGCTAAACGTAGCCGTCCCTATCCCGCACCGACTGTTCGTCTGCCGTCCATGCTGAGATGCTGACCGAGACGCGCGAGCGAACGTCTCGTAGACCGACCTCCCGACAGCTCGGACTGCTCGGCGTGGTCCTGGTGGCGACCGTGGGTGTCATTCTGCTCGTGTACGGCATCCTGCGACCGGTCGCCGTCTGCGCGCCGTCGTCCGTCTACGTGCGCGGCCTCGTGAATCCGCGCGGGCTCGTCTTCGATGGTCGCGGCACGCTCTACGTCGCGGAGGCCGGTTCGGGCGGCAACCGCGTCATCACTGTTGATAGCGGCGAGCGGTTTAACGTCGGTCTGACCGGCCGGGTCTCTCGCGTGCCGGCGCCAGGCCAGCGAGCGTCCCTGCTCGAGAGGCTGCCATCCTCATTCTCGAACCACCAGGACGAGCTGGGTTCGGCCAACCTCGCCATTATCGGCGACGACCTGTACCTGCTCACCGCCCAGGGCGGACATTCGTTCGGCGATCCTACGTTCGACAATGCGATCGTTCGCATCCGGCCGGACGGAACCCACACGAGGGTCTTGAACTACAACGAGTTTAGTCTGGCTCAGCCGAGCCTGGCCCGTCGGTCTGACCCTCGCGCCGATGTGGCCGGTGGGATGCCGTTCGGCATGGTGGCCCTCAATGGGCGCCTGTATACGACCGACGCCAACCTCGAGTTCGTCCAGGAGGTCACCTCGGATGGCCAGCCGCTGCGCCGGCTTCTCGAATACCCGGCGTCGAATCGCGTGCTGACCAACCTGGCGGTCGGCCCGGACGGCGCGTTCTACGTCGCCGAGCTTGGCCCCTATCCCTACGTGGCCGGCTCGGGTCGAATCACCCGCCTGACGCTGGACGGTCAGGCGTCCCCGGCGGCGCTCGGCTTGACGACGCCAATCGCGCCGGCGTTCGGCCCGGACGGGTCGCTGTACGTCGCCGAGCTGAGCCAGCCGCCGCGGGAGGCGCGGGATCTTGGCCGCGTCGTGCGCGTGCTGCCGGATGGGCGTGAGGACGTGGTGCTGGCGCCGCTGAGCTTCCCGACGGCGATGGTCATCGGCCCAGATGGAGATCTCTACGTCACGAACAACGGCCACCTCTCCAGACACGCGGACGGCGAAGTCGTCGAGATCGAGGTTGCTGGCGCCACGCCGGCGACACGAGCGCTGGACAGCGTTCGCTCGCTCGGTCCGGCGGGCCTGGCTCGCGTGGCGGCGCGGCTGCTGGCGCTGGCGCTGGCCGGCGGAGGCTACCTCAGAGTTGTCCGGCAGAGGGTGTGACGTGAAGCGCTTGCCGCTCGCCGGCCTCGCCATGGCCGGACTGCTGGTCCTTGCCGGGGCGCTGCGACTCTGGCACCTCTGGGACATCCCCTCGCCGACTGATGAGCTGCTGGGCATCGGTCGCGGGCTGTCGATCGCGCGGGGGAGATCTACCCGTTGACGGACTTCGAGCTGTACATCGGCTCGCTCTGGAACTACCTGCTGGCGGCGCCGTTCATCCTGTTCGGTCCCAGCCAGTATGTCGGCCGCGCTGTCCCCTGGCTCGTCGGCGTGCTGACAGTGCCAGCCACGAGCTGAAGACGCCGCTGGCGGCGATGGGGCTCACGGTGCAGATCATCCAGCGGTCTGTCCAGCGGGGAAACCTGGAGCCGGAAAGTCTCGATCGCTACGTCGGGGCCATCTCGACGCAAATCGCCCGCGCCACGCGGCTGATCGGCGAGCTGCTGGACATCCCCCACATCGAGACTGGCGCGCCAGTGCTCCGTCGCGAGAGAGCGGCGTGGACGGCACCGGTCTCGGGCTGTACATCACGCGGCGGATCGTGGAAGCGCATGGCGGACGCGTGGATCTCGAGCCTACAGCCGGTGGCGGGTCGAGATTTTTCGTGAAACTCCCGCTGGGAGTAGACTGGCAGAGCGTGGATGGAGCGGAGGTCCAGGAGGGGACGCGCTGCTGACCGAGGGATCGACGCGGGTGCTCGTGGTGGAGGACTACGAGCACAAGCGGGACATCCTGGCCGCCGTGCTCGTCGAAGCTGGCTACGCCGTGGAGACGGGGGGCGCACGGTGGCGAGTTCGCGCGGGCGCGCGAGGCACTACCGGACGCGATCCTGCTCGACCTGGACCTGCCCTGGATGCACGGGCCAGAGCTGTGGCGGGCGCCGCGAGTGCTGCCTGGCGGCCGGGACGCGAAGCTCATCCTGCTGACCGCTGATCAGCCCGGAGGGAGAGCGGCGGTCAGCCTGGGGGCACACGGCGGCCTCATGAAGCCGTTCGGCATCGACCAGTTGCTGGCTACTCTCGAACAGGTCACACGCGCAGGGCGCTCAGAGCTGTCCTGAGAGCAGGTAGTAGGGGAACTTGACGTACTCCTGAATGACGCGGGTTGCCTTGTTGGAGTCCCGCCACCAGCCCGCTACGTCGTACTTCGAGCCCTCGGCCGGACTCGCGAGCAGAGTCAGACCGGCGGGCGACCAGACGCCGCGAAACGCGGTGACGGCCCGGCGCATGTGGAACGGGTCCGTCACCAGGATCGCCTGCTTCCAGCCTCGCGCGAGCATGACGTCCCGGCTCTGCACCGCCTCGTGATAGGTGCTCAGCGCCGGCTGCTCGAGTGGGACGATCGCCTCGTTCGGGATCGGCATGTGAGCCAGGCCCCGTCGCCATAGCTCCAGCCAGGTCGTTTCGACGCCGTGGGAGAGCACGACCTCGTTCGAGACCAGCACGACCGGCGCCCAGTTGTCGGCGTAGAGACGCCCGGCTTGCTGGACGCGGTAGGGCGAGTTACCGGCTAACACCACAATGGCGTCGCTCTGCTGCAACGTGTCCCGGACAACCAGGAAACTGCCCATCGCCCCGAGCCAGATCGGGTGCAGCAGGACGAGGGCCGAGAGGATGGCGGCGAGCGCGAGAAGGGTGAGTCGGCGGCGCATGGACACGAGAGCGTACACCGCGGGCCCATGGCGCGTCCTGCCCTGGCCCTGCCCAGCGATCCCTCGTGTATGATCGATTCCTGTCGATCGAACGAAACTTCCAGCGAACCCATAGGCGTGCGAAGCATGGTCTCGAAGGGAGACTTCCAGTGAAGCTCGAAGGCAGTTATGTTTTCGAAGCCCCGCGCGAGCGTGTCTGGGCGCTGTTGATGAGCTCGGACGCGCTGAAGCAGTGCATCCCCGGGTGCGAGAGCCTCGAGGCGGACGGCGAGGACAGCTTCAAGGCGGTCATGAAAGTCGGCGTCGCCTCGATCCGTGGCACCTATAATGGCCGGGTCCGGATGACCGACAAACAGGAGCCTGAGTCGTACACGCTGAACGTCGAGGGCAGTGGTGGCCCGGGGTTCGTGCGCGGCGCGGCCAAAGTCACACTGATGGCCGAGGGTCAGAACACCCACCTGATCGTGGACGCCGATGGCCAGGTGGGCGGCACGGTGGCCGGCGTGGGCCAGCGGATGCTCGGCGGGGTGGCAAAGATGCTGATGAACCAGTTTTTCGACTGCCTGCGCAAGCAGGTCTAGCACGGTCGAGCCCCTATCGTGCAGCCGATCGCCACCAGCTCCCCGTACCCGCTCATCTCGGTTGAGCAGGCGCAGGCCGAGATCATGGCGCGCGCGCGACCGCTGGACGCGGTTGAGGTGGAGTACCTGGATGCCCTCGGGGGCGTCTCGGCTGAGGACGTCTTCGCGGACGAGGACCTGCCGATCGACGCACGCTCAGCGGTGGACGGATATGCCGTCCGGGCCGCGGATGGCTCCGGGCCGCGGCTGGTGCTTGGCGAGCTGACGGCCGGCTCCAGTCTGGACGTTCGCGTTGGCCCGGCCGAGTCGTTGCGGATCATGACGGGCGGCCTGCTGCCGCCCGGCGCGGACGCGGTCGTGATGGTGGAGGACACCTCCGAGCAGGACGGCCGGGTCCAGATCTCCCGTCCGGTCGAGCGCGGGGCGAATGTCACGCCCGCCGGGCAGGATCTTCGCAGGGGCGAGCGGGTGCTACCGAGCGGCAGTCCGATCGGCCCGCCTGAAGTCGGCCTGCTGGCCACCGTCGGCAAGACCCGGCTGAAGGTCTACCGGCGGCCACGAGTGGCGGTGCTGGCGACCGGAGACGAGCTGGTCGAGCCGTGGGAGACGCCGAGCCGGGGCGCCATCCGGGACAGCAACCGCTCGTCGATCGTGGCGGCCGCGCGCCTGGCGGGGGCGGAGGTGGTCTGGCAGGGTCGTGGTAGGGATCTCCGCGAGGAGCTGGAACGGCTGATCCGCGAGGCGCTTGATAGGGCGGACGTTCTGATCACGTCTGGCGGTGTCTCCATGGGGACGCGCGACCTTATCAAGCCGATCCTGGCCTCGCTTGGCGATGTGGCCTTCGGCCGCATCGCCTTCAAGCCGGGCAAGCCGCTGACGTTTGTCCAGATCGGCTCGAAACTCGCCTTTGGCCTGCCGGGCAACCCCGTGTCGTCGCTCGTCACCTTCGAGGTGTTCGTCCGTCCTGCCCTGCGGCGGCTGATGGGCGATCCCCAGTGCTTCCGCCCGCGCGCGCGGGTCCGTCTCTCCGAGGAGCTTCGGCCCGATCGTTCGCGGCTGGAGTACCAGCGGGCGATCGTCAGGGCGACGCCGGACGGCCTGACGGCCACGACGACCGGCGTCCAGGCGTCCAGCCGGCTGTTGAGCCTGCGTGGGGCGAACGCCCTGCTGGAGATCCCGGCCGGCGAGGTGCCGCTCCCGGCCGGCCAGGACGTCAACGCGATGCTAACCGGCGCCCTGCTCGCGTAAGGAAGCGGCGATTTCCCGGGCTGGGGAGCCCGTCGATTATACTTTTCACGATCCTGTGCCCCTGCACTGCACGTGTGCGCGACGAACTGTTTGAAGGTGGAAGAGCGTGATCGATGCCATTCGAGAGATCCAGGACCAGCTAGAGACTCAGCACTATGTGACGGACAGAGCGATCTCGACGACGGTGTACCTGGCGATGCAGCTCAAGAAGCCCGTGCTGATTGAGGGCCAGGCCGGCGTGGGCAAAACCGAGATCGCCAAGGTGCTGGCCAGGGCGCTCGACACGGATCTCATCCGCCTGCAGTGCTACGAGGGCCTCGACGCGAACACCGCGCTGTACGAGTGGAACTATCCCAAGCAGATGCTGCGGATCAAGATCGACGAGCAGTTTGCCCGCAATGCCGACGAAGAGGAGCAGCTCATCTTCTCCGAGCCGTTCCTGCTCAAGCGGCCGCTGCTCCAGGCGATCACCAAGCCGGACAAGGCGCCCGTGCTCCTGATCGACGAGGTGGACCGGGCTGACGAGGAGTTCGAGGCGTTCCTGCTGGAAGTGCTGTCCGACTTCCAGGTCACCGTGCCGGAGCTTGGCACGATCACGGCTGCCCATCGACCATACGTTGTGCTCACCTCGAACCGCACGCGTGACCTTTCCGACGCTCTCAAGCGCCGTTGTCTGTACCTCTGGATCGACTATCCGACCTTTGAGAAAGAGCTCCGGATCGTCATGACCAAGGTGCCTGGCATCAACGACGCGCTCGCGGAGCAGATCAGCGGCTTTATGCAGGCCGTCCGCAAGATCAAGATGTCCAAGACGCCCGGTGTGGCCGAGACGCTGGACTGGGCGATGTGCCTGATGGCGCTCCACGCCGACCACCTCGAGCCGCGGACAGTGCGGGAGACCCTGGGGGCGATCTTCAAGGATCGCGACGACGTGGCCAAGATGGGCGGCAAGCCGCTCGACATCGTGCTGGACAGCATGAACGGCCTGGCGGGCGACGAGCTGAAGGCGTGGAGCGAGTCGATCGGCCAGCGCCTCGAGCGAGAGCTCACGGCCCGCTAAGGCGTTCCTGATGGCCGTACGACCCGCCCACCGGGACCTGACCCGTAACGTGCTCCAGTTCGGGCGGTTGCTGCGGGCAAACGATCTGCTCGTGACCCCATCTGAGCTGTTCGACTCGCTGCGGGCGATGCGTGTGGTGGACCTGCACGACCGCACCGAGACGCAGCTCGCTCTGCGTACCGTGCTGACCGCTCGGGTGGAGGACCTTCCGGTCTTCGACCAATTGTTCGACGCGTTCTGGCGCAGCCTGATGGAGAGCGAGCAGCAGGCGATGGAGGACGACTCGGACGCCTTGTCCACCGAAGTGGCGGCGCAGCAGGGAGGCCAGACGATCCAGGTGCGGCTGGAGGCCAAGCAGGAAGGCGACGAGGGCGAAGACGGGGAGGACGAGGCGGCGCTGTACAGTCCGGTGGAAGTTATGGTGGAGAAGGACTTTTCCAGCTTCCAGGCGGACGAGATGGCGGACATCGCGCGCGAGATCATGGCAATCGCCAGGAAGCTCGCGACGAAGGAGAGTCGTCGGACGCGAACCGCGTCCAAGAGCCAGCAGGTCGATCCGCGTCGGACGATGCGGAAGAACTTGAAGTACGGCGGCACGATCGTCGAGCTGGCACGCAAGACCAAGAAGATCCGCAAGCCGCGGATCGTGCTGATCTGCGACGTGAGTCGCTCGATGGACAGTTACAGCCGCTTCCTGCTCCAGTTTATCCACGCCTTCCAGAACTCGCTCGGTCGCGTGGAGTCGTTCGTCTTCAGCACGAGTCTGACCCGCGTGACAGACTACTTCAAGCACGAGGAGATCCTGGCTGCCCTGGACCGGATCGCCTCGGAAGTGCACGATTGGTCCGGCGGCACCCGGATCGGCCAGAGTCTCAGGACCTTCAACCAGGAGTACGGCCGCAAGCTGGTCGACCACAACACGATCGTCCTGATCCTGAGCGACGGCCTCGACACGGGGGACGCGGAAGTGCTGGGCGAGGCGATGGAGGAGCTGGCAGAGCGAGCCTGCAAGGTGATCTGGCTGAATCCACTTCTGGGGAGTCAGGACTACCGTCCGCTGGCGCGGGGCATGAGCACCGCCCTACCGCACGTGGACGTCTTTGCCCCGGCCCACAACCTGGCCAGCCTGAAGGAGCTCAGCCGGCACCTGAGCGATTGACGTGCCTGGGCCGACGGCCCGAGTCGAAGCGAGGTGTTGAAGATGCGAGAAGTCCTGGAAGACGTCCAATCCTGGCGCGAGCGCGGCGAGCGTGTTGCCCTGGCCACTGTCGTCAGCGCCTATGGCTCCGCGCCTCGCAAGGCCGGCGCCAAGATGGCTATCTCTGAGAGCGGCGCGATGGCGGGCTCCGTGAGCGGCGGCTGCGTCGAAGCGGACGTTGTCCTCCACGCGCTCGACGTCATCGAGACCGGCAAGCCGCGGCTGATCGAGTACGGCATCTCTGACGAGCAGGCGTTCGAAGTCGGGCTGGCATGCGGTGGGATGATCGATGTCCTGATCGAGCCGGTTGAGCCCGTCGCCGCGGAGGGCTGATGGTCACCTTCTTCGACCGCATCCGGCAAGGCCTCGAGGAGGAGCGCGCGCTCGTCGCGGCCGTCGTGACCCGTGGGCCGGGCGAGCTTGGCGCGCGCATGCTCGTGTTCGAAGACGGGAGGAGCGAGGGCTCCCTGGGCACGAACGAGCTGGACCGAGCGGTCTGCCGCGATGCCGTTCAGGCGCTGTACCGCGGCGCGCCCGGCAGTAAGGTCTATTCGGACACCGACGGCGAGACCGAGGTCTTCTTCGACGTCTATCCTTCACCGCCGACCCTACTGATCTTCGGAGGTGTCCACATCGGCGTCGCACTGGCACGTCTGGCGAAGCAGTTTGACTTCCGCGTACGGGTGATCGACGCGCGCGGCAAGTTTGCCAACTCCGAGCGCTTCCCGGATGCAGACGAGATCGTCATCGCCTTCGCGGATGACTACCTCGCGACAGCTCGCCTGGATAGCTCGACGTACGTGGTCGTCCTGAGCCACGATCCGAAGCTTGACGACCCAGCCCTGCTGCACACGCTGGGCACGCCAGTCCGCTACATCGGCGCCATCGGCAGTAAGAACACGAACGCCAAACGGCTGGAGCGGCTGCGCGCGGCGGGTATCCCGAACACATTGCTGGCTCGCATCCACGCGCCGATCGGCCTGGACATCGGCGCCCAGACGCCGGAAGAGATCGCCCTGTCGATCCTTGGCGAGATGATCGCCGCGAAGAATGGTCGGGACGACCGCCCGCTGCCGATCGGTCTGGCCAGGGCCCCGTCCAGCACCGGCACGCCGGCTGCTGACGGGCAGCCCGTCGCCTGACGGCAGTCCCGTGACCGTAGAAGCGATCGTCCTGGCGGCCGGCACGTCGTCCCGTATGGGTCAACCCAAGCTGCTGCTCCAGCTTGGTGGCCGGAGCCTCGTCCGCCAGGCGGTGGAGCGGGCGCGCGACGCGGTTAGCGTCGATCGGGTCGTGGTCGTCGTGGGCGCGTACCGCGAGGAGATCGAGCGCGAGCTTCACAACCTGCCCGTTCAGATCGTCTTCAACCCGGAGTTCGCGAGCGGCCAGGCGACGTCCGTGCGGGCCGGGCTGGCCGCGGTCAGCCCGCGGGCAGAGGCGGTCGTCATCCTGCTTGCCGACCAGCCATACCAGCGCAGCGAGATCCTCGAGCGGTTGATTGCAGCGTACCGCGGGAGCGGAGCGCCGATCGTCGCGCCACGCTACGGCGAGCAGCGCGGCAACCCGGTGCTGTTCGATCGACGGCTCTTCGCTGAGCTAGCGGCGCTCGAGGGGGACGTCGGTGCGCGGGACGTTCTGCGACGGCGGTCGTCAGAGGTTCAGAGCGTCGAGTTCGACGCCGCCTGGCTGCACGACGACGTCGATACGCCGGCGGACTTCGAGCGCGCTCGCTCGCGACTGGCGAGCTCGGATGTATGAGCCTACGTTCTGCCCCACCTGCTCGGAGTCGCTCGGTCGCGAGGAGCTGGAGGGCTACCAGCGGCCGGTCTGCCCGGCCTGCGGCTTCGTCTACTACCACGATCCGAAAGTGGCGGTGGCGGTGCTGGTGCCCTCCGAGGCCGGCATCGTCCTCGGCCGGCGGGCGATCAACCCCGGGCGGGGACGGTGGAGCTTTCCCAGCGGATACGTCAATCGGGGCGAAGTACTGGAAGAGGCCGCTATTCGCGAGGTCCGGGAGGAAGTGGGGCTTGACGTCCGGATCAGGGGGCTCGTCGGCGTCTACTCCACGGCAGACGAGCCGGTTGTCCTCGTCGTCTACGCCGCGGAGGTGGTTGGCGGTACGCTGAGCGCAGGAACAGAGATGACGGAAGTCACCGTGGTCCCGCCCAGGGGGTTGCCTGAGATGGCGTTCTCTCACGATCGGCAGATTATCGAGGACTTCGAACGCTTCCTCCGGGTCCAGGAGCTGCTCGCGCGGAGTGGATCGTGAAGGCGCACGCGGTCCAGTCCACCGCCGCGACGGCCGAGGACATCTCCGGTCGGGTCATCGCGCACACCGTTCGGCGCTCCGGCTCGCGGGCGGTCCTCTTCCGCAAGGGCCAGGTGCTCCAGGCGCGAGACCTGTCGGCTGTTCGCGAGGCAGGCGGCGAACTGCACCTGCTGGAGCTGGAGCCTGGCGAGATCCACGAAAACGAAGCGGGCGCGCGGCTGGCGCGAGCCGTCGCCGGCGCGCACACCCGCATCACCGGGCCGATCGAGAGCCAGTACGCCGTGCTCGCGGACCGTCGTGGGCTGCTCCGGGTGGACGTGGACGCCCTCCGGGCAGTGAATGACGAAGAGGGCATGTCCGTCTTCACGGCCTACGATCGCGTGCCGGTCGAGCGGGGACAGGCGCTGGCCGGGGTCAAGGTGACGCCGATCGTCATGCCCGCCGATCGGATCGAGCGGGTCGAGGCTCTGGCGCTGAACCGCCCCTCGGTTCGCGTCGCGCCGTTCGAGCCGGCAGAGGTGGCGGCGCTCGTCATGGAACGGGTCGATCCGGCAACGGTGGACCGCTTCGAGCGCGCCATGACGGCGAAGCTGGCCTGGTTCGGCTCCCGGCTCATCAGCCTGGACGTCGTGGAGGATCGGGTAGAGGGATTCGTTCAGGCGCTGAACCGTGTCAGGGAGCAGGGGGTGGACGCGATCATGGCGGCCGGCGCAAGCTCGCTCGATCCGCTCGAGCCGCTGTTCATCGCGCTCCAGGCGGTAGGGGCGCGCATCGAAAAACACGGCGTGCCTGCCGACCCGGGCAGTCTGTTCTGGCTGGCTTACCTGGGGGACACGCCAGTCTTCGGGCTGTCCTCGTGTGAGATGTTCTCGCGTAAGACCATCCTGGACCTGGTGCTGCCGCGCCTGCTCAGCGGCGAGCGTGTCCGCCGTCAGGACTTCGTCGAACTGGGGCACGGGGGACAGCTCGGTCGCGAAATGGGGTTCCGCTTTCCACCGTATGACACGAAGGAAGGACCATCGTGAGTCTGCCCACCGCGGTCACCATGCGCGAGGTCGGTCCGCGCGACGGTATCCAGAGCCTCGGCGCCTTTATCGACACCCCGCGGAAGACCGAACTGATCGACGCGCTCTCGCAAACTGGACTGCGTCGCATCGAAGCGACCTCGTTCGTCCACCCGAAGGCCGTGCCACAGATGGCGGACGCCGCCGAGGTCATGGCTGGCATCCATCGACAGCCGGGCGTGAGCTACGAAGCGCTCGTCCCCAACCCCGTCGGGGCACAACGCGCCGTCGAGGTTGGCTCGGACATGATTTTCATGGTTGTCGCCGTCTCCGACGCCTTCAACCTCAAGAACGTCCGGATGACGGTGGACCAGTCGATGGACAGCCTCGTCGCCGTGACGGAGATCTCGGATTCGGCGGGAACGCCGTTGATCCTCGGCATGGCGACCTCCTTCGGCTGCCCCTACGCGGGTGAAGTGACTCCAGAGCAGGTGGAGCGAGTCGTTCGCCGCGGCGTCGAGCTTGGTATTCGGGAGTTCGACGTGGCTGATACGACCGGCATGGCGAACCCGCTCCAGGTCCAGCGGCTGATGACGCGCCTGCGCGATGGCTTCCCGGACGTTGGTTTCTGCCTGCACTTCCACAACACCCGCGGCATGGGGCTGGCGAACGTGGTAGCGGGCCTCCAGGCCGGGGTGACGCTCTACGACGCCTCCATCGGCGGGACCGGCGGCTGCCCGTTTGCGCCGCGAGCCTCTGGCAACATCTCGACAGAAGATTGCGTCCATATGCTCCACGAGATGGGCATCGACACGGGCATCGACCTGGACGCGCTCATCGAGTGCGCACGGCTAGCCGAGCGCATCATCGGGCGGGAGCTTCCTGGCCAGGTGATGAAGGCCGGTAAGCGCTCTGAGCTGGCGGTCGCCTGAACTCCCGTTCGGGTGAGGGACGGCTGTGCTCACTCCGCGGCCGCTTGAGCTAACGGCGCCTCTGCCCGGCGAGCCTGCCGGGGCAGAGCGAGTGGAGTCGGCCAGGATTCCGCTCGCCCTGGAGCCGGCGACGCTCCTGGCCGGGCTGGCGGCGGCGTTTGTCGCGAGCACGCTCTCACTGCACCTCTTCGCCCAGTTCGGCGTCGCGCCAGCGGCCGAGTTGTTTGTGATGTCGGCCGCCGGCCTGATCGCCCGGCCGCGACAGCGCTGGTCAGCCTGGCTCGACGACGGCCGACGACGGATGCTGGTGGCGTTTGCTGCCACTGGCGCTGTCGGGGCGGGCAGCGCGCTGATGCTCGCCAGCGCCCTGCCGTTTGCGCTTGGACAGCGTGATCTGGTCGGCACGGTGCTCCTGCTCGGCAGTCTCGCCGCCGCCGCCGCTATGCTGGTGGCGGTCGGACTGACGGCGCGGCGCCGCGTGCACCGGCTGGCCGTTGGCGACGCCGGCGCGACGGGGGCGGTGCCGGCCAGGGGGTCGGCCGCTTCGGGCGCCGTGGTGCTCGGGCTGGCGCTGGGCCTCTGGGGCGCACCGGGCCTGCTACCCCAACTGCCGTACCCATCGATGTCGGCCTTTGGCCTGGGTCTGCTCGGCAATCCGTTCGCCCTGGGACTTTTCGCGGTCGCTCTCCTCATTCGCCCGTTCGGGCCGGCCACCTTCGGCGTGGACTTCGCGAGCGCGCCGATCGGTCCGGGGATGCTTGTCGGCGCGGGGCTGGCAGCCTTCGCGCAGATGCTGCGCTCGCAGGGGCGACAGATCGCGGACGCGGGGTTGTCGAGCGCTCCCCTCCCTCCGCCGCCCCTCTGGCCAGCGCGCCGTGCGGTCCTCGCCGCGCTGGCCGTCTTCCCGATCGCCGGCCTGCTGCTGGCTGCTCGGATCGGCAGCTTTGACGCCTGGACCTGGCTTCAAGCGGCGGGGGTTGGACTGCTCGCGCTGCTGGTGGTCCTGCTGCTGGTCGCGCGACAGCCACTTCCGTCGCACGCGAGCGGGGTTGGCGCAGCGGTGGCCGTCTCCCTCGTCGGGTTCTCGTTCGGCCTGCCGCTGCTGGTCGCGGTGCTTCTCGCATCCCTCGTGGCGGCCGTCGTGCCGCTCGCCGTCCAGACGGTCTACCTGGTGGCCGAGGTGTGCCTGCGCCGCCAGACGGAGGGCGCCTACCAGATCGGCCTCGCCGCGATGCTGGGGCTCGGGGTGGCGCTCGCCGTGGACGCGGCTTTCGCGGTCACCTACCTCGAAGCGGGCTATGTGCCCCCGGCTGACCGCGCCATCGCGTTGTTCGTGGCACAGCTCCAGGCGCCGCGCATGCTGGGCGCGCTCTGGCCCTGGCTCGTACTGGGCGGCGCCGTCCAGCTTCTCGGTGGCGCCGGCCGACACGCCGGTCTGCTGCTGGCGAGCGGCCTGGTGTTGGACAATCCAACGGCTGGTTGGACGCTCCTGCTCGCCCTGGTGACCCGCGCCGCGCTAAGCTCCCTGCCGCGTCTGCACAGCGGTCGGACGCTCGCGATCGCCGGTATGGCGTGCGTGTTTGGCGAGGTCGTGGCGTTCGCCTGTCGTTTGAGAGCGTGACGCTCGAGCGTGTGACGTTCCGAGCGGGACGCGTACCTCCGAAAGGTCAGCAACATGAAGATCACCGCTATCGAGACCTCCGTCCTCCAGGTCCCAAACGCCCCACCGTGGTCCACCTACTACCCGGAGAACTGCTATGTCGTCGCGAGGATCAAGACCGACGAGGGGCTGGAGGGGCTGGGCTACACCGCGACCGTTGGGACCGCCGGCTCGGAGGCGATCCGAGCTGATCTCGAGGCGCGGCTCGTACCGCTCCTGGTCGGGCGTGACCCCCTGCGGATCAGCGAGAACTGGCAGGAGATGTACGTCGCGGACCGGGGGCTGCGGAAGAAGGGCGTCTCAGTCTATGCCATGAGCGCGCTGGACATCGGCTGCTGGGACCTGCTTGGCAAGGCGACAGGCCGGCCGGTCTGGCAGCTTCTCGGCGGCTCGCCGGACCCGATTCCGGCCTATGGTAGCGGCGGGTTCATTGGCTACACGATCGACACCATCGTCGGGGAGGCTGAGAGCCTGATTGCGAAGGGCTGCCGCCACTACAAGATGAAAGTTGGCGTGCCAAACCTGATGGAGAACGTCGAGCGGGTCCGAGCGGTCCGGAAGGCGCTCGGAGACGACATCAAGCTCATGCTGGACGTGAACCAGCGCTGGGACGCGCTCACGAGCATCCAGATGGGCCGCAAGCTGGAGCCGTACGACATCTTCTGGTACGAGGAGCCGGTTCTCGCCGACCATATCGCCCAGTGCGCACAGGTCGCGCGCTCGATCGACATCCCGACCGCCACGGGCGAGAACGAGTACACCCGGTACGGTTTCCGCGACCTCATCGAGCGGCAGGCTGCTTACTACTTGAACCCGGACATCCATCGCTGCGGCGGCATCACCGAGTTCATGCGGATCGCTCACCTGGCAGCGGCGCACGACCTGCCGATCGCGCCCCACGTCGCGCCGGAGCTCTCCATCCAGGTGATGGCGGCAATCCCAAACCGGGCGCTCGTCGAGTGGCCGTCCGGCCAGCCGGCGGAGCTGTGGCGCGACCCGATCGAGCTGGTGGACGGCGCCGTCCCGCTCCCCGACCGGCCCGGGCACGGCATGGAGTTCAGCGACGAGGCGGTCAAGCGCTACAGCGTGGCTTGAGCAGCAACCGCCCAGGTCACCTCGCGAGCAGGCCAGTCGTCCAACGAGTCCCGCCGGAACCCGTTGTGTTCCGCCTCCCTGAAGGGATCGGCTGTGCAACGCGGGAAGAACACATCTGGACGCCACCCGTCGTCACTCCCAACGAGGCCGAAGAAAGCTGTTCCTCACAAGCCTGGGTCCTGGATGGTCGTGACGGCAGTCATGCCGTATACGGCCAGACGGAGGCTGGTCGGTACCTGATGGTGTTTCTCTACCCGCGAGGTCAGGGGGTATTAGCCTCGCAACTGTCCGGGACATGACGGAAACTGAAAGACGGCGCTACCGGGCCCAACGCAAGAGGTAAATCAGAACGATGGCTAAGCGGGCTGAGACCGAGGTACGAGAGCTCCCTGCATTGAGCGATGAGGCAGAGGCCGCTGCCTTCTGGGATTCCCACAGTCCGCTCGACTACCCGGAGGACTTTGCACAGACGGATGTCACCTTTGCGCGTCCACTCACCAAGCGCGGGCTGACCATCAAGCTCAACGAATAGACTATTGAGCAGCTCCGGCAGCTCGCTCTCCAGAAAGGAATAGGTCCGACCACATCGGTCCGCATGTGGGTCCTGGAACGCCTCAACGCCGAGGGAACGTCTCGATAAGCTGTTCTGGTCCGCTCGACCGGTCGCCGCGTGGGCGGTAGCATCCCCAGGCCACGATTCGGGCGCTTGGCGAGGGCGGCGCCGGCTGGCGGGGTGAGGCGCGATCAGATGGTGCGGAGCGTGGCGCGTCGAGCCATGCTATCGTGTGCGCTTCGGACCACGCCTCTGCTCGCGCTCTCGCCAATTCTCGCGGCCTGCGAGCGAACCGGCTCGACGGAGCAAGCCAGGCCGGCAGCGCCCGCGCCTCTGGTCGCTCCAACGGCTGTGGCGGCTCCGCCGGTCACCGGCGCCCCGCCCGAGCCCACGCTCACCGACACCCCGGCGCCGCTGGCGGCGCCGACGGCCCGCGCTGGCCCACTCAAGCTGGTCTACGGCATGGACGGCTACAGCGCCCTGAATCTCGTCCCGATCGTCGCCGCTGAGAAGCCGGAGCTCATGCTCCAGCAGCGGCTTGCACTGGAAGTGGTCGTCACGGGCAACAGCACCGCCTCCGTGCAGGCGTTGCTCGGCGGGTCGGTCTCGCTTGCCGGCGCCGCGACGGAGGCGGCGTGGTCTGCCCAGACGACGTCCCAGGACCTCAAGCAGATCGCGGCAGTGGCGAACGGCACGCCTTACAGCCTGGTCGCCGGCCCGGACTTCAAGCAGGTCTCAGACCTGAAGAGAAAGCCGATCGGGGTAACGGCCGCGTCTGGAGGGATCGACACCACGGCAGCGCGGCTGATCCTGTCCGAGAACGGCCTGAAGTCCGGGGAGTACTTGCTCATATCTCTGGGACCGCGGTCTGACCGCGCCGCTGCGCTCCACGCCGGCACTGTGGCAGCGGTGGTAAGCCTCGAGCCCGACGTGTCGCGGCTCTCGGAGGCGGGTTTTGCTATCCTGGACGTTGGCGACGACCACCCCCGGTTGCGAGATCTCCAGCCGGCCGTCGTGCTGTCACGTAAGAGCTGGTACGACAGGAGCATGTGCGCTGCACTGGCCTATCCGCGGGGGGGGCCGTCGTCGCGACGAAGTGGCTGTACGATCCAGGCAACCGTGACGAGCTGCTCACGATCATCGCGCGAACCTTGAAGGTGGAGCTGCCACAGGCCGCTGCCGTGTACGATCGTCACCTGGTGAAGTTGAAAACACCACCCCTCGATCCGCGGGTGGACATTGCCAACGAGGGCCAGCTCGCCATCACGATCAAGATGCTTGGTCTGGGCAGCCCGCCAGGCGACCCGTCAGGGCTGATCGACAATCGCATCGCCGAGCAGGCGTTAGGAGCGCAGACATGAAGATCGGGATCGGCTTACCCTCGCAGCCTGGCACGACTGGCCAACGGCTGGCGGACTGGGCGATGCGCGCGGATGCTGGCCCGTTCTCCAGTCTCGGCATGACCGACCGGCTCATCTACGGCAACATCGACCCGCTGATGGCGATGGCCGCCGCCGCCGTGGTGACGCGGCGCGTCGAACTGATCACCAGTGTCATCATCGCGCCGCTCCATACCGCCGGCACGCTTGCCAAGCAGGCGCTCAGCCTCGACGCCCTCTCCGGCGGACGCTTCACGCTGGGCGTGGGTATCGGCAGTCGCGAACCGGACTGCCGGGTCGCGCCAACTGACATCCACCAGCGTGGAAAGACGTTCGAGACGCAGCTCGAGGTCCTGCGCCGGGCGCTCCGGGGAGAGCCGCTGGGGCCCGACCTCGATCCAATCGGTCCGCTCCCCGTCCGGCCGGGCGGCGTGCCACTGCTCATCGGCGGCCTGACACCGGTCGCGGTCCAGAGGGTCAGCCGGTGGGCGGATGGCTTCATCGCCGCTGGTCGGGTGGGTGACGCGGCCGCCGCGAGACAGCTCTTCGAGGTCGCGCTCGAATCCTGGCGGGCGTCGGGGCGTGCGGGGCGCCCGCTGTTCCTGAGCAACCTGTACTTTGGACTCGGCCCGAACGGCGCGGACCGCGCCGGGGCGTACCTCAGCCGCTACTATGCTCGCCCGGGGCAGGCGCAGGCGGATTTCACGGTGAGCGCACCGAGCACGCCCGCTGCCGTCCGGGAGACGGTCCGCGTCTTCGAAGACGCCGGCCTGGACGAAGTGATCTTCCAGCCCGCTATCGGTGAACTGGACCAGGTGGACCGCCTGGCCGACGCGATCGGCTGAGCGGCTGCCGCGATCGAGTTTGACAACGTCCCTCGTCCTACCTAGAATCCGGGAACACGCCTTCCCCCAGGAAGGTCTTCCGGCGGGACGACCCGCGCGGTTGTGACTCGCTTGATCGACGAGCCCGGCGAGGCCGATCCGTGGATCCGTGGAGGGAGAAGCTTGGTGGCACACAGCGTCACGCTAACCATCAACGGCCAGCAGCACAGCAACGAGGTTGAGCCGCGGCTGCTGCTGGTCCACTACATTCGCGACGTGCTCGGCCTGACCGGCACGCACGTGGGCTGCGACACGAGCCAGTGCGGCGCCTGCACCA
>JADZDV010000139.1 GCA_020850915.1 Chloroflexota bacterium
CCAGGAGTGAGTACGACCCGCTGTTGCTGACGTTTGGACTGACGTTCGTCCTGATCGAGCTGGTGAAGGCGATTTTCGGAAAGATCGGACTGCCGTTCGACACGCCGTCGCAGCTTGTCGAGCCGCTGGACTTCGGTGGGCTGATCTTTCCGAAGTATGTCGCGTGTCTCGGCCTGGCGGCGATCGCCGTCATTTTCCTGCTCTGGCTGCTCCTGGAAAAGACAGACGTCGGCCTGATCATCCGGGCGGGCACGCAGGACAACGTGATGATCCGCGCGCTCGGCATTGACTTTGACCGAACGCGCGCGCTGGTGTTTGCCATCGGGATCGGGCTCGCGGGCCTGGCCGGGGTCCTGAATGCCCCGATAACGAGCGTGATTCCGGACATGGGGCTGCAGATACTGATCTTCGCGTTCGTGACGGTCGTCGTGGGCGGCATGGGGAGCTTCTGGGGCGCGGTCGCCGGGGGGCTGCTCATCGGCCTGGTGTACAGCCTGACGAGCCTGTTCTATCCGCAGTTCCCGCAGATCGCCGTCTTCGCCGCGATGGCGATCGTCTTGCTCGTGCGGCCACGTGGCCTGCTCGGCAGCGCATAGAGAGGAGGCGTGATGCAGTCCGCCGCGGGAGCAGCTCCGATCTCGGTGGGCCTGGGGGCGCGCTGGGCGCGTCTGAGCCGAAGGCCGGTGATCATGCTGGCGATCGTCCTGGCCGTGGGTGTGCTGGTCGTACCGGAGAAGACGCTGGCGACGCAGATCCTCGTCTTCGGCCTGTTCGCCACGAGCTTCAACATCCTCCTCGGATACGCGGGGCTGCTGTCGTTCGGCCATTCGACGTTTCTCGGCCTGGGCGCATACGGCGCGGCGCTGACGCTGAAATGGTGGCACCCGCACGTCCTGGTGGCGATCGCCGCCGGCGTCGCGCTAGCCACCGTGTCGGCGCTGGTCATTGGCTGGTTCTGTCTTCGCCGTCGCCAGGTCTACTTCTCGATGCTGACGCTGGCGTTCAATCAGATGGTGTTCTTCCTGTTCTTCCAGGCGCGCGACGTGACGGGCGGTGACGACGGTCTCCGCGGCATTCCGATCCCCGATTTCGACATTCCGTTCGTCGGCTCGATTCCCATTGAAGGCACGCACTATCCGTACAACTTCTACTTCTTCGTGCTGATCCTGGTGATCGCCTCGCTCCTGTTTATCGAGAGAATCGTCGATTCGCCATTTGGACGAGTCCTCCAGGCGATTCGAGAGAGCGAGGAGCGGGCAAAGGCGGTGGGATACGACACGAATCGCGTGCTGCTGCTGGCCGTCCTGTTCTCGGGTGCGTTCGGCGGGCTCGCGGGTGCGTTGTACGCCCTGTTCTTCGGGTTCGTCGGGCTGGAGACTCTGGGTTGGCTGACAGCCGGTGTTGGCGTGATCATGGCGATCCTGGGAGGCGTCGGAAGCTTCGTCGGCCCGTTTATCGGAGCTGGCATCTATCTGGTGCTGCAGGAGTACGTCTCCAAGTACCGGGACGACTGGCAGCTCTACGTTGGAGCGATCTTCGTGGCGTGCGTGCTGTTCTTCCCGCGGGGTGTCTGGGGCACGCTCAAGATGCTGGTCATCAGGCCAACGGCCCCCGCTCCCGCTGAGACGGGCGAGGTCACCTCGCCGGCGCGGGCGATGCCTGCCGTGGGGGGTGAGTGATGAACGCGACGGCCAGCAGCGCGGGCCCGCGTGACACTCCCACCAGCGAACCGATACTCCGGACGGAGAAGCTGAGCCGCCGCTACGGAGGCCTGAAGGCACTCACGGATGTGGACTTCGACGTGATGCCCGGCCGTCTGCACGCCGTGATCGGCCCGAATGGGGCTGGCAAGACCACGCTCTTCCACGTCATCACCGGCCGGGTTGCGCCGACGAGCGGGCGGATCTGGTTTCGCGGGGAAGATATCACTGGCTGGCCGCAGGCCTCTGTCGCGCGCCTGGGAATGGCGCGCTCGTATCAGATCACCACCATCTTCCTCAACCTTACGGTGTTCGAGAACTTGCGCATCGCGACTCAGGCGAGGACAAACCACTACCGCTTCTGGCGTCCCGCCGAAAGCCTGAAGCAGGTCAGCCAGCGGGCGGAGGCGGTGCTCGAGACCATCAAGCTCCAGGCCAAACGGAACGTCCTGGCGCGACAGCTCTCACACGGCGAGCAGCGTTTCCTGGACGTGGGGATTGCTCTGGCCACCGACCCGGATCTGCTGCTCCTCGATGAGCCAACGGCCGGGATGAGCCCCAGAGAGACCGACGAGACGATGCACTTCATTCGGGATCTCGGCCAGCAGGTGCCGATCGTGCTGGTCGAGCACAAGATGAACGTGATCATGCAGATCTCGGACTACATCACGGTGCTGCACTTCGGCCAGGTGCTGACCGAGGGGACCCCGGAGGAAGTGCGGAACAATCGACGGGTACAAGAGGTCTACCTGGAGGGCTCCATCTGATGCTGTCCGTCAGGGAGATCCACACGTACTACGGGCTGGCTCACGTACTCCAGGGGGTCAGTCTCGAGGTTGGCGACAGCGAGATCGTGGCCCTGCTTGGTCGGAACGGAGCGGGCAAGTCGACGACCCTGAAGAGCATCGTCGGCCTCACGACGCCGAAGCGAGGTGAGATTGCATTTCAGAGCCTAGGTCTTGTCGGACTGCCGACTCACATGATCGCCCGGGCCGGTATAGGCTACGTGCCGGAGGAGCGGCGGATCTTCCCAGCTCTAACAGTGCTGGAGAACATGAAGGTCGCGATGCTTGCCCACAAGCTGCCCGATCCGGCGGCGTCGCTGGCGGCGATGTACAAGATGTTCCCGCGTCTGCGGGAACGGGAGCGGCAGCTTGGCCGCAGCCTGAGCGGCGGCGAGCAGCAGATGCTGGCGCTGGCGCGCGCGCTGGTCTCCAAGCCCAGGCTGCTGTTGATCGACGAACCGACGCAGGGCCTGGCTCCCAACCTGGTGACCGCGATAGCGAACTCGCTCGTGAGCATCAGGGAGCAGGGGCTGTCCGTCCTGCTGGTCGAGCAGAATGCTCGCGTTGCACTGGGGATTGCCGACCGGGCGTACGTGATCGACCACGGGGTCATCCAGTTCAGCGGCACAGCCGCCGAGCTTCGGGACAACGAGGCCGTTCAGCGCGAGTTTCTGACGGTATGACGGCAGCGGCAGGCCGCGATCGGCGGAGAGGGAGGGATTCGAACCCTCGAGGGCTTGCACCCTACGCGATTTCCAGTCGCGCGCACTAGGCCGGGCTATGCGACCTCTCCGGGGGCGAGCCGGAGGAACAACGGCTCGCGGCGGAGGGGGTGGGATTCGAACCCACGAGGGCTTTTCACACCCTACCCGTTTTCGAGACGGGCGCACTAGGCCGGGCTATGCGACCCCTCCAGGAAGCATCGTATGCGGTTGTGAAACGGTCCGGGCGCCCGGGTCTGGCCGCCCGATCGGCGATTATACCACGACGGTGCGCCGGGAGTGGCCGAGACGGGCGCGAGCGCGGGCACTGGGAGATTGACCAGGGAGCTGGAGGGGCTGGAGGGCCGGCTCGGGGGGTGAGGGCTGTCCTTGCCTGGTGGATGGGTTGGGAGGCGCGGAGGCGCCTGGCGGACCCGCCGCTGGCGGTTACATCTGTTCCGGGGCGTTGACGCCGATGAGGCAGAGCGTGGTTGCCAGGACCTGCTTGCAGGCTGCTACGAGCTTCAGGCGCGCCTTTGCAAGATCCAGGTCTTCGGAGATCACCAGGCAGTCGCGGTAGAAGGCGTGGAAGGCCGTCGCCATCTCTTGCGAGTAGTGCGCGAGGTGGTGGGGCGCCAACTGGAGCGCCGCCAACTCCACCAGCTCGGGGAGCAGGAGCATCTTCCGGATGAGCGTCAGCTCAGACGGGTGGCTGAGCAAGCTTACGTCGCCCGCGCGCCAGGAAGACTCATTCGCCAGCTCTCTGACCGTCGCTGCCTTGCGAAGGACGCTTGCGATCCGCGCATGGGCGTACTGGACGTAGTAGACGGGGTTCTCGCTGGACTCTTTTCTGGCCAGGTCGAGGTCCAGGTCCATCATCGCGTCGGCGGAGCGGGCGACGAGGAAGAAGCGCATGGCATCGCCGCCGATCTCGTCGAGCGCCTCGCGCAGGGTGACGTAGCTGCCCGTGCGCTTGCCCATGCGGACCGGCTTGCCGTCCTTCACGAGCGTCACGAGCTGGTAGATCACCATCTGGAGCCGATCGGGATCGACGCCAAGGGCGCGGA
>JADZDV010000140.1 GCA_020850915.1 Chloroflexota bacterium
CAACGCCGCCGTCCTGATCGACGCTGACGGGAACCTCGTCCCCGGCCGCCTGCCCGACGGCCGCCAGGTCCCCGCCTACCGCAAGACCCACCTCTCCAACGCCGTGATCGACGGCGTCATGTCACACGAGAAGTACTATTCTCGTCCCGGCCCCGGCTTCCCCGTCTTCCAGCTTGGCGAGGTCAAGCTCGGCATCCTCATCTGCTACGACCGCTCCTTTCCCGAGGCCTGGCGGGAGCTGACCCTCAACGGCGCGGAGATGGTCGTCGTCGTGTCCGCCACTCCCGGCTGGCGCGAGCGGATGTTCCTCGCCGAGCTGTCCGTCCACGCCTACGAGCAAGAGGTCTTCGTCGTCGCCACCAACAAGGGCGGCGTCGAGTGGACCGGCGAGCGCGAGCGCCACTACTTCGGCCGCTCCTGCATCGTCGCCCCCACCGGCGAGACGATCGCCGAAGGCCCCGCCCGCGAGGGCCCCGTCATCGTCTGCGCCCCGATCGACATTGGCGACGTCGAGCGTACCCGCCGCTTCCTCCAGATCTACCGCGACCGCCGGCCGGACCTCTACACCCACCTGGGCACGCCGTGATCGTCAGCCCGCGCCGGCCGGCTTCTTCGCCCGGATGAAGGCGCTCACCAGCCGCCCGCCAGAAGCCTCGAAGCGCGCGTAGGCCGTGTCGTCGCGGGCGCCTTCCGCCCTCGCGGCCAGATCCCGCCGGTCGTACGCCCGGGTCACCTCGACGTCGACCCCCTCGAAGCCCGCGCTCGCCAGCAGCTCCCGATACGTCCGTTCCTCCAGCGCTCCGGCGACGCAGCCGACCCACGCCTCCATGTCCGCTCGCAGCTCAGCCGGCAGCTCGCCCTGGGCCACCACGTCGGAGACCGCGAACCGTCCGCCCGGCTTCAGCACCCGGAACGACTCCCGGACCACCTGCCCTTTGTCCGCCGAGAGGTTGATCACACAGTTCGAGATGACCACGTCTACCGCGTCGTCCGGCAGCGGGATCGCCTCGATCTGACCCTTCAGGAACTGGACGTTCGTTGCGCCCTGCTCCGCCGCGTTCTGCCGCGCCAGCTCCAGCATCTCATCCGTCATGTCCAGCCCGTAGACGAAGCCGGTCGGTCCCACCCGCCGAGCGGAGAGCAGCACGTCGATCCCCCCGCCGCTCCCGAGGTCCAGCACCGCCTCGCCCGGCCGTAGCTCCGCCAGCGCCGTCGGATTGCCACAGCCCAGCGACGCCAGCACGGCCGCCATCGGCAGCTCGCCAGACTCCTCGATGCTGTATAGGTCCGACGTGATCGGATCACACGCGTCGTCCCCGCGGCAGGAGGCGCGGCTCCCGCTCACGGCCTGCCGCGCCCGGCTGGCGTACGTCTCTCGCACAACCTCTCGAAGGCTCTCGTCAGGAGTGGTACCCGCCGTCATGGTCTCCTCCTTATATCGACGAACGTCGATCCATCTGAGCAGCGAGACGCGGCGTAGGCCGCCGCATCCGGTCACGTCGCCGTGGGCGGCTCTGCTGACGCCAGCGCCCTCAGCGTCGTCGCCAGCCGCTCCAGGCCGCGGGCATCCACGGCGTAATACGCCCACAGCCCGCGGCGCGAGACGGTCACCAGCCCTGCCTCGCGCAGCACTTTGAGGTGGTGCGAGATCGTCGGCTGGCTCACCTCGAACCGCTCCACCACGTCGCAGACGCAGATCGGGCTCGCCTGCGCCGCGATCAGCCGGAACACCTCCAGTCGCCTCGGATCTCCCAGCGCCCTGAACAGCCCCACCAGTCGGCCACGCTCCCGCTCCGGCAGCGCCTGAACGGACGTCGGGTTCGCACAGCAGTCACTCGGCCGATCGCGCGCGATCATCTCGGACAGCATCGCATATACATCGATGCTTGTCAATGTATGGTCGATCGGCGAGGTCTGGCCACGATGTCCCGATCTCTATTTCTTGCCGCCCCCTCCCATCGCCACCTACAATCTCCATATCGCGGGACACCGTCCCGCCATCATGCCATGCAGAGTCTTCCCGCCCCCGCCGCGCTCGGCGCCGATCTGCTCCGCCACCTTGAGGTGGCTCGTCAGGAGCTGACCTGGACCGTCGAGCAGTTCCCGGAATCGCTCGCACTGTGGTCGCCGGGCGATGGCGCCTGGAGCGCCCACCAGACCCTCGCCCACCTGCGGGACACGGAGGTCCACGCCTATGCCGTCCGCGTCTCGCGCATCCTGGCTGAGGAGACGCCCGAGCTGCCCGATTTCCCGGGCGGCCAGTGGGTCGCGACGTGGACCCCCACGGGCCCTCTCGTCGCCACCCTCGACGCCTACCTCGCCACGAGCCGCGCCTCCAGCGAGCGCCTCTCGGCCATCGACGCCGCCGCGTGGGAGCGCGTCGGCGCCCATCCGCACTTCGGCCGCCTCACCCTGCTCGGCTGGCTGGAGCGCATGCACTTCCACCTGATCGACCATCTCGGCCAGATCCTGGCCGTGCGCGCGCAGCTCCGAACACGGGGGCTGCTGCCTTGAGCCGCCGTTTGCCATCTCGCCACGCGTTCGCGCCAGAAGGAGGCATGCTCCGTGACTGACCGCTACCGCCGCCGTGACGTCCTGCGTCTCCTGGGAACCGGGCTGGTTGTCGGCCTCGCCGCTGCCTGCTCTCCCGCCGCCCCGCCAGCCGCCCCGCCGACAACCGCTCCCGCCGCCAAGCCCGCCTCTGCTGGAGCCTCGCCGGCCGCGGCGGCGGTGCCAGCCGCGTCCTCGCCGGCCGCCGCGCCCGCGAGCGCTCCGGCCGCCAGCGTCCCGGCTAGCTCCACCAGGCCGCTGACCTACGGCATGTGGAGCGCCCCTCGCATGGTGAGCCCCCACACGACCAACGACAGCTACTCGCTGGTCCACAGCGAGCTGATCTACTCGACGCTCACCCGCCAGGACGCCCAGGGGGCCATCGTGCCGGGCCTGGCCGACCGCTGGGAGGTCGCCCCGGACGGCAAGACCTACACCTTCTCTCTGAATCAGAAGGCCGCCTGGAGCGATGGCCGTCCGGTCACAGCCGACGACGTTGCCTTCTCGCTCACGAGTCTGAGCGACCCGCGCACCAAGTCGATCTATGGCAGCCGCTTCAACAACGTCAAGGGTGTCAAGGCCTATCGCGACGGCAGCGCGTCCTCGGTGGAGGGCTACCAGATCGTCGATCCGAAGACGTTCCGGATCGTGCTCGACGCGTCCGTCGCGCCGATGCTCGGCCAGTTGGGTGTCCAGGCGGCGATCGTTCCGAAGCACATCCTGGGCAGCGCGAAGCCCGACGAGCTCGACAAGCATCCGTTCTGGCAGAGTCCGACGGTCGGCAGCGGTCCCTTCAAGTTCGTGCGCTACCAGACCGACCAGTTCGTCGAGCTGGACCGAAACGACAGCCACTTTCTCGGCGCCGCCAGCTTCCCCAAGCTCATCCTTCGGATCAGCAACCAGGACGTCGTCCAGGCCCAGCTTCAGAAGGGGGAGGTGGACATCGCCGCCGTCACGCCAGACGACGCCGACCGGCTGAAGGGCACCGCCTCCCTGAACGTCCTGCGCTTCCCCACTACCGTCGCCCAGGCGCTCTACGTCAACCTGGAGCGCCCGTACCTCCAGGATGTGCGTGTGCGTCAGGCGATGGCCTACGCGCTCGACCGGGCGAAGATCGCCGAGACCGCCAACGGTGACCCGGCCCTCGCCTGCAACGGGCCGGTGAACGCGCCCGCCTGGGCCATCAGTCAGACGCTCACGAAGTACCCGCTGGACCAGAACCGGGCGCGGCAGCTCCTCAAGGAGGCCAGTTGGGACAGTGCCCGCAAGGTGGTCTACCGCTACCCCACCGGCAACAAGGGGCGCGAGAAGATGGGGCCGCTGGTCCAGGACGCGTTCAAGGCAGTCGGCATCGAGCTGGATCTGCGCCTCTCCGACTTCGCCACCCTCCAGAAGGACGCCGCCTCGGGCGAGTTCGATCTGCTCTCGCTCGGCAACCAGAACGGCTACGACCCGGACTCGCTCGCGAACCAGTACCGGAGTGACGCCTTCCCGCCAGCCGGCGTGAACTTCGGCCGCTACAAGAACAGCCGGGTGGACGAGATCTTCAAGACCGCCGCGGTGGCCCAGGACCAGGCGCAGCGCGCGAAGCTCTACCAGGAGTTCCAGGACATCGTCACGAAGGAGCTGCCGCGTATCTGGGTCATGCTTGACCCGGAGGTCATGGCCGTCAACAAGCGCATCAGCGGCGTCGTCCCGGCACCGGCCTGGGGCATCCTCCGCAGCACCTACTGGAACATCTTCCAGTGGAAGGTGACGGACTGACCGGCGTGCCAGACTCGGACTCGTGCTGCTGGCAGCCAAGGAGACATCTTCCGATGGAAGGTGACAGATTGAGGCCAGGGCGGCTGGCGGCGAGGGAGCGCGGCGGGTGGGCCGGTACGTCGCTCGGCGCGTAGCGGCCATGGTGCCGCTGCTGCTGGGCATCAGCGTGCTCTGCTACGCGCTGATCAGCCTCGCGCCCGGCGACCCGGTCTCCATTCTGGTCAACCCCGAGGTCGGCGGCGTGAGCGCCGAAGACCTGCTCGCCCGCAAGCGTGCGCTCGGCCTGGACGACCCGGTGCCGGTGCGCTACGCCCACTGGCTCGGCGAGGCCCTGCACGGCAATCTCGGCTACTCGGCGGCTAACGGCCGGCCGGTGCTCGACCGGGTCGGCGAGCGGTTGGTCGGGACCCTCCAGCTCATGGCAGCGGCGCTCGGGCTGGCCGTAGTGACCGGCATCCCGCTCGGGGTCTGGGTGGCGAGCCGTCCCGGTAGCTGGGCCGACCGCCTCAGCGCCGGCAGCTCCTTCCTGGCGGCCTCCGTCCCCACGTTCTTCATCGGTCTGGGACTGATCTACCTGCTCTCCCTCAAGATCGACCTCTTCCCGACGGGCGGCATGGACACCATCGGCCAGCCGTTCTCGCTTCAGGATCGCGTCTGGCACCTGGCGCTGCCGGCGTTCGTGCTGTCCCTGGCTCATATCGGCGAGCTGCTGCGCTACACCCGCGCCAGTCAGATCGATGCCCTCCGGCAGGACTTCGTCCGAACCGCCCACGCCAAGGGGCTCCGCGTCCGACAGGTCGTTTACGGCCACGCCCTCCGCAATGCGCTGCTGCCCGTTATCACCGTGATCGGTCTGGCGATCCCGCAGCTCCTCGGCGGCACCTTGATCACCGAGACGATCTTCCAGTGGCCCGGCCTGGGCAGCCTCAGCATCGAAGCGATCCGCCAGCGGGACTACCCGGTGGTCATGGGCGTCACCCTGGTCTCGGCCTGCGCCGTGCTGGTGGTCAACCTGGTCACCGATCTGGCCTACGCCGTGGTCGACCCTCGGATTCGGTATGAGTAGCGCCGGTCCGGCGCCGCTGGCCACGCCGATCTCAGCCAGGGCGCCAGTCATCCCTCCGCGCGCCCCGTCCTTCGGCCGACGGCTGCTGAGCCGTCCGGGCCTGCTGGTGGGCCTGGCGCTCCTGGCGCTCGCCGTCGCGGTCGCTCTGCTGGCGCCGGCGATCGCGCCGTACGATCCGCTTGCCACCAACCTGGTCCGCCCCCGCTCGGCGCCAACGCCGGAGCACCTGCTCGGTGCCGACTCGCTCGGTCGCGACGTCTTGAGCCGCCTCACTTTCGCCGCCCGGGCCTCGCTCACCGTCGGCCTCGCCTCCGTCGCGCTGAACACGCTGCTGGGCGGCGCGATCGGCGCCGTCGCCGGCTACTTCGGCCGTGTGTGGGACATGGTCCTGATGCGGCTCACCGACGTCGTGCTCGCCTTCCCGCTCTTCGTCGTCGCCGTCGCCGTGGTCGCGGTGCTTTCGCCCAGCCTGCTGAACGTCGTGCTCGTCCTCGGGCTCCTCGGTTGGCCGACCGTCGCGCGGCTGGTGCGGAGCGGGGTGCTGGCTGTGCGCTCGCTCGAGTACGTGGAAGCGGCGCAGGCCCTGGGTGCGACGGACGCTCGCATTCTCCTCCGCCACATTTTGCCCAACGTCCTGGGGCCGATCACCGTGGCGGCGACGTTCGGCGTCGCCCGGGCCATCCTCCTGGAGGCCTCGCTCTCATTTCTGGGCCTCGGCGTCCAGCCGCCGACGCCGTCCTGGGGCAACATGCTGGCCGAGGCGCAGTCGCTGACAACGCTCGAGGCCATGCCGTACCTCTGGGTTCCACCGGGCCTCGCGATCGCGCTGCTGGTCAGTGCCGTGAACCTGGTCGGCAGTGGCCTGCGCGACCTGCTCGATCCGACACGTACGAAGGCGTAGCACGGGAGGTAGAGGGTTTGGTTCAGCCACTGGACCTCGCGGCGGAGGCGCGCCGCCTGCACGCTAACGCGCTGGTGATCGACGCCTGCGCACCCATCCTGCGCGATCACCAGTACGCCCGCTACTGGGTCGCGGGCGGTGCGACGTGCGCACTCGCCACCGTTGCCCTTCACGACGACACCATGACCAGCACCATGGCGACGATCGGGGCGTTCTTCAGGCGCGCCCGCGCGCACCCGGAGACGCTGGTCGCGCGGAGCGTGGCCGACATCGAGCGAGCGCGGGCGGAGGGCAAGCTCGCCGTCGTGCTCATGTTCCAGAGCACCGCCGCGCTCGACCGTGAGGTGGACCTGATCGAGGTCTACTATCGCCTGGGCGTGCGCTCGATGAACCTGGCCTACAACCAGGCCGAGGCCGCGGGGGATGGCTGCATGGAGCCGCGCGATGGCGGCCTGACCGTCTTCGGCCGGCGCGTGGTCGCCGAGATCAATCGCGTCGGCGTCCTGCTCGACCTGTCCCACACCGGCTATCGGGCCTCCATGGAGGCGATGGCGCTGTCAACGGCACCGGTGGCATTCACCCACTCCAACCCGCGCGCTGTCTTCGACCATCCGCGCAATCTCCGCGACGACCAGATCGCCGCCTGTGTCGCAACGGGCGGCGTGATCGGCCTGAACGGACACCCGCTCTTCGTGAAGGCGGCCACCGCCAGCCCCGCGCTGGACGACCTCTTGCCCCACCTGGAGTACCTGGTCGAGCGCGCCGGCATCGACCACGTCGGCCTCGGCCTCGACTTCTCCCAGCCGCCGGGCGAGCAGATGTCGATGGCGCGCTACAAGCGGATGCACGAGGAGGGGGTCTGGCCGCCCGGAACGCTCCCACCCCCGCCCTGGTACTACCCGGTCCGGGACGCCAGCCTCCTCGGGCAGTTGACGGAAGCGGTCCTCCGTCGCGGCTGGACAGAGGCCGACGTCCGGAAGGTGCTGGGTGAGAACTTCCTGCGTCTCTTCCGCTCGGTCTGGAAGGACGAGGCGTTCCCGGCATGACCCAGCCAGGACCAGCCAGAGAGGCGTCGCCCGCCTCGGTGGCGGTGGATCGGGCGCTCCAGATCCTCGAATGGATGGCCGAAGGCGAGGCTGGAGCGCGGAGCATCCGCGACATCGCCAGGTCGCTCGGCATGAGCAAGACCGCCGTCCACCGCTTGCTGGAGACCCTCGCCCAGCGCCGCTGGGTCATCCAGGACCAGGCTGGCAGCTACCGCCTCGGCACCCGAGCGCTCCACGTCGGCGCGGCGGTCCTGCGCCAGATCGATCTGCTCGGCGCAATCCGCCCCAGCGCCCTCCGCCTGCGGGACGCCACGCATGAGACGGTCTTCGCGACCGTCCTCGACGTCGGACAGCTCCTCATTGTGGACAAGTTCGAGAGCCCCAGCGCCCTGCGGTTCGCGCGCCCCATCGGCAGCCGGAGCATCGCGCACGCCAACGCGGCCGGCAAGGTCCTGCTGGCTGCCCTGCCGGAGTCTGAGCTGGAGGCCTATCTCGCCCAGCCGCTCGACGCGGCCACGCCCCGAACGATCACCGACGTGGCGGCGCTCCGCCGCGAGCTTGCTGATGTTCGGGCGCGGGGCTACGCATCGAACGACGAGGAGGGCATCCTCGGCGTCGTCTCCCTCGGCGCGGCCGTCCGCGACCACACCGGCGCCGCCGTAGCCGGCCTCAGCGTCTCCGGCCCGCGCGACCGCATGCGTCCCCAGATCACATCCCTGGTCGAAGCCCTCCTCGCCGCCGCTCACGAGGCGAGCGAAGCCCTGGGGTACCGACGCTAGATTGCCAGGACCAGACAACCGGGGCGTATCAGGGCGATCCGCCCACCACCGGTATGGTCGCCCTGACGATGCTCCGCGGCAGGATTACCGCGCCCACGAACGCCGCCAGCGCGACGATCGTTCGTCGCTCGCTGGCGATCACCCCGCTCAGTCGGTCGCCCCTGCCAGAAGACGCTTCATCACCGAGCGTCCGCCAACTCCCCGCGCCCCTCGACGCTGCTGCATCGCCAGCGCTCCATCGCCTCGTCCCGAGAGGGCGAGCCCGGCGCCTCGGCCGGTGCCCCGAGCCTCCCACGCCAGCGCGCTCTGCGACAAGTGCCCGCCAGCGCGCCTCCGTCCTCCGCGGCACAGACGACACCCTCGGCGGTGAAGACGTCGTCCCCGGCTGGACGCTCTCCGTCCGCGACCTCTTCGCTGACCGCTCCCCCCTTCACCCTTCACCCTTCACCCTTCACCCTTCACCCTTCACCCTTCCCCCCTCTCGACCTCCATCAGCGCCTTCAGTCCCAGGTGCATGATCGCCGCGCCGCCCAGCAGTACGCACGACTCCAGCGCCTCCAGGATCTCCTGCTTCGTGGCGCCAAGCTCGATCGCCCGCCTCATCCGCGGCACCAGTGTCCAGTGGTAGCCCTTGGAGGCCAGCAGGCAGATGGCGATCAGGCTCCTGTACTTCGGCTCCAGCGCCCGCTCGTAGCTCGGCGACCAGCAGTTCGCGCTCCACCGAGCGTACTCCTCCATGAAGTCCGGGTCCATCTCCGTGGCCCAGCGCCACTCCGAGACCTCCTGCCCACGTCCCCTGTTCATCGTGTCGATGATGCGCGCTGTCCGCGCCTCGCGGCTCTCCGCCGCCCGCTCCTCACCCGCCACCGGTGGCCCTCCCGAAAAGATCGTCCGGCCCCATGGCGCCGGACCGAACGAGGCACACAGTAGCGCTTCCCTGGCCCTCGCGAATAGCGGCGAGGGTCGTTATCGTCCGATCCAGTCGCCCACCGGTCGCCCGGAGAACTCGTCGAGCGGAATGCCGTCGCCTTCCCACCGGGAGCATGCGATCCGCTTGAACGCCCTCGGAACGCCCGTCTGCCTGCCAGCTCCGTCCTACGCCGGCCGCTCTTCACCTCGATCGCCCTCCATCGCCGCCCTGTCCGAACCACAAGGTCCACCTCGTGTCCACGGCCGCGCCAGTAGAACAGCTCGCATTCGCCCCGCCGCGGCGTTCGCCAGGTAGGCTCCGACACGCGACCCGACCAGTCGCCCCCCCCCACCGCTCGCCATCCGCGCGCCTCCACCAGGTCGATTCCGAGCCGCGCGGACATCAGTGCCGTGTTGAGCACCTGCCGCGTCGGACTGGAGCCCCGTTGACGCACCGCCTCCCCCGCGAACTTCGGCAGGCCGGTCACCATCTCGCCGCTCCCAGCAGCTCCAGGTAGTGGGCGAGCGTCGTCGCGGGCGCCGTCACGAACTTCACCCGCGGCCTCTCCCGCGCGTCGAGCCGTCTCGGCGTCAGTCCCGGCCGCGCGTGCCTCTCGTCGCCAGGCACCGCCCAGCCACCGCTGCCGACGCAGACGATTTCGAGGTGCTTGACGTCAGTTTCGAATCAGCGTACAGTAGCGAGGGCGGGCGGTGGAGCTTCGCCGGGCGTGTGTGATGCATGCCTGGGTGGGGAGGCGGCCATGGGAGACCTGCTGGACCGGATCGCTCGCGTGGCGGCGAGTTCGATCCCGCGACGCCGAGCGGTGGGACTGATTGCTGGCGCGATCGGGGGGGCGTTGCTGAACGGCGTTCGGCCGGGGCGCGTGGCAGCCGGGCCGGGGCCCCGCCCGCTGGCCGTGACCTGCCCGAGGAGGGAGCGGGGCGGGGTCCACACCTGCGCGACCGCCCAGGAGTGCTGCGGCACGCAGCTCTGCTGCAACGGCGCGACGCCGGCCTGCTGCGCCGGCGGGACGGCCTGCTGCGCCACGAAGCAGGCCTGCTGCGGCGATACTTGCTGCACCGGCGCGGCCCCCGTCTGCTGTCCCGGGAAGGATGTCTGCTGCGCAACACAGAAGGAATGCTGTGGCAAGCTGTGCTGCACCGGGGACAACACGGCCTGCTGCCCTGGCAAGGAGGCCTGCTGCGGGACGAAGGAAGCGTGCTGCGGCAGGCTGTGCTGCACCGGGGACGACAAGGTCTGCTGTCCCGGCAAGGGCGCCTGTTGCGGCAAGCGCGAGGAGTGCTGCGGCAGTCTGTGCTGCAAGGCGCCCAACGGTGTCTGCTGTCCCGGCAAGGGGGCGTGCTGTCCCACGCCACAGCAGTGCTGCGGCAACCGCTGCTGCCAGCAGGGTGAGCGCTGCGTGAGGGGTCAGTGCGTCCACGGCTGAGCGGCTCCGCCCTCCCACGATCGTCCTGAGCCTGGCGGACCCGGCTGCCGACGCAGCCGGGTCCGCCCATGGTTGCCTCCTTGCACGGTGCGGTACGGTAGCTGCATCGCCCGGTCGTTCGATCGACGTCCTCCGGCGATCCTGGACCTCTCACTTCCGGGAGCAGCCTGATGTCCCTGCCGGCTCGCCGCCTCGCCGGCCCCCTCATCGACGAAGCCAACCAGCTCGTCACCGTCCTGACCTCAATCGTCTAGCCCACTCGCGCAGAAAGGGAGTAACCTCCCACACCTCGCCGCCTCGTTCACTCTTCACCCTTCCCCCTCGGAGGCCGACCATGCCAGACGCCATCACCGTCCGCGGCCCCATCGCTCCTGACCAGCTCGGCGTCACCATGACCCACACCCATGTCCTCTTCGACCTGACGCCCATCTTCGTCATGCCCGACGAGGCCTCCCGCCGCGGCCTCGCCCTCGCCCCCCTCGCCTTGGAGAACCTGGGCGCCATTCGGCGGGACGCCGTCGCCAACCGCGACAACCTCCAGCACCTCGACGTCGACGCCGCCATCCGCGAGGTCAGCCGCTTCAAGCAGCTTGGCGGCGGCACTCTGGTCGAGGTCTCGCCCCGCGGCCTCGCCCGCGACCCGATCGGCCTGCTCCAGGTCTCCAACGCCACCGGCGTCAACCTCGTCTGCTGCACTGGCCTCTACGTTGGCCTTTCCCACCCCCCCTTCGTCCCCCGCTCGAGCGTGGATGAGCTGGCCGCGATGATGGTGGCCGACCTCACCCGCGGCATTGGCGAGACGGGCATCCGCGCTGGTGTCATCAAGATAGCCATGGGCAACGGCCAGGGCCGCCCCTTCGTCGACGACAACGAGGAGAAGGCGTTCCGCGCGGCTATCCGCGCCCACGCCGAGACGAACGCCGCCCTGGTCATCCACCCCTCGCGGCCCTACACCGACCGCCACTGGGACACCTACTTCGACCTGGTCCAGCAGAACGGCGGCAAGCTCGAGAAATGCGTCGCCTCCCACGTCGAGTTCATCGCGCGGGACGTGGACTACCAGAAGTCCCTGCTCAACCGCGGCGCCAACCTCGCCTACGACCAGTTCGGCGGCGAGGAGTACTCCGCCAGCCGCGGCCCGGCCTTCGACGCCGGCTACCCGTCAGATCGCGAGCGTCTGCTGGGCGTCAGCGCCCTGGTCCACGCCGGCTACGCCGGCCAGGTCGTCCTCTCCAACGAGGTGGCGTTCAAGACCAACTACGAGTCGTTCGGCGGCCAGGGCTACGGCCACATCCTCCGCAACATCGTCCCCGAGCTACGCGCCCTCGGCGCCACCACGGAGCAGATCGAGACTATGCTCATCGCCAATCCCGCCCGCCTGCTGCCGTTCTAACCTTCTCCCCCCAGCGGAGGGAGGTCGGGTGGGGGCTCCCTCCCGGGGACTTTGCTCGGCGGGGGAGCTAGCGTCGGCCCGGCGCGGAGCCCCCTCTGTCATTCGGCTCGCTCACCGGCGCGGAGCCTGTCTCTGACGCCTTTTCGCGTCGTCGCGTGAGCCCCTCCGTCCGACTCCCTTCCCACGAGCACTCCGTTGACGCGGATGGTCCAGGCGTGCGGGTTGTCGTCCCGCCGTCAGCCCGACACGCCTGCCTGGTTACTCCCTACCGGGCAATCGGGCTATCGCATCCACCTTCACGGCCACACGCTGATCGCGATCGACCGACGGCATCGCAAGCGTCAGGCTGGCCGGCAGCTCGCCGAGCTGCGAGGCGGCCGCTCGCTCTACGTCGGCCAGGTCTCCGAAGTCCCGCGTGTAGAGATGGAGCTTCAGCAGGTCGTCTGCCGTGGCTCCCTGGCTCTCGAGGACGATCTTCAGCTCCTGGAAAGCGCCCCAGGCCTGCTGAGCGGCCGGGCTCACAGCGTAGGGCCGGCCGGGCTGGAGTGGCGAACCGGTGGTTCCGGTTCTTCCGGAGATGAACAGCAGCGGGCCCGCCCGCACGGCCAGCGGGCCGTGGGTCGGCGAGGTCAGCCCGCCGGCTTGCATGATCGCTTCCTTGCGCCAGCTCCCGGCGCCCGGGGCGAGAGCAACGACGTCGATCTCCAGCAGCGTATCCGTGGTGCGACCCAGATCCGCCGTCTGGAGGACGGTGCAGGCTGCCGCCTGGCTGGGATCCGGGAAGAAGTGGCGGCGGACTCGCTCCACGCAGGGGAAATGGTGGAGGTGGCGAATCCAGATCGTCTCCTTGAGAATCTGTTCGAGCGAGCTGCCGGCTTCCTCCAGGATCGTCTTCAGGTTGCTGTAGATCGCCCAGGTCTGCGCGAGCGCGGGCCCCTCACGGCGGTCGAGGTGCTTATTGCCAGTGGCCAGGAAGCTGGCGTCAGCCGGCAGGTCCTCGATCTGATAGACCGCCTCGCGGGTCTTCGGATCGTACGCCGTCTGCCCCGCTGGCCAGACGAGCTGCCCGGCCTGGAGGGCAACGGAGTAGTGGGCCGGTGGGGCGATGCTGGAGCGGACCGGTACCTTTCGAACATCCGGCAGGTCGGCGTCGGGCACGATGGCGAGCGCGTCGATCATCAGGCGTACGTCGGGGTGCAGCCCGTGCCCGGCCATCTCCAGCACGGTCGAGGCCGGTGGGTGCTCTACCAGGAAGACGGCCCGCGTACGCTCCATGCCCGGGAACTCGTCCAGGTCGCGGAAGAACGTGTTGGTGCGCACGAGATGGTCCAGCGTGGCGCCGTGTGGCTCGAGCAGCCGACGGATGTTCTCGTAGATCTGCCAGGTCTGCGCGGTGATCGGCCACTCCAGGTCGTCGATGAAATGGTGCGCCGCGATCTGCTCTCGTGCCGAGGCGCTCAGGTCGTCCGGGCCAGCCACGATGCGCCCGGTGTCCGGGTTGAGCGCCACCTGACCCGAGATGTGGAGAACTGGCCCGGACCGTGTCACTTCGGCGGGATGCCCTGCCAGGGCGTCAGTCGGCCCGATGCGTATGCGGTTCACGTCCCCTCCCTCTTCCCATGCTGCTGCACGACGTCCGCGGTCGGCGTGGGCGGATCCCGCGCCCGCGGCAATGCCCACGCCTCACAGTGTAGGAACGTGCACGACGCCTCGCAAGCGGGGGTTCGCCCCGGAGCTGCGTGTTTGTTGACAATCACCGGGCCCGGTCCGATACTGTCCTCACTCAGAGACGAAGGATCCCGCCGCGGTCGACGCGGTCGCTGGCGCGGTGGGTGGAGCCTGCCCGAAGCGGGCGCGCTTCGTTGGGACGAAGCTCTCGGAAGTGGAGGACGGCGGCTAGAGGCTAGAACGCGGGTTGCGTCGCGGCATGGACTGAAGGAGTATGGCGATGAGAAAGCTCTGGCGGACTCTCGGGCAATCGCTTACTGGTGTCGTCGCGATTATCGCGCTTGTAGCGGTCAGTTGCGCTCCCAGCGCTGCGCCGACCGCGGCGCCAAAGACAGAGCAGAAGCCGGCGGTGGCCGAGCCGACCAGCGCCGCGCCCGCCAAGCCGGCGGCGCCCGCGGCCCAGCCGGCTGAGCCGGCCGCCAAACCGGCCGAGCCGGCCGCCAAACCCGCGGCGCCCGCGGCCAAACCCGCGGCTCCCACCACCGACGTCGTCAAGTTTGGCGTCCTGCTGGACTTCACCGGCAGCGGCTCACCCTACTCCCTCCGCAACTGGGAGGGCGTTGAGATGGCGCTCAACGACATCAACGGCGCGGGCGGGATCGACGTCGGCGGCAAGAAGGTCAAGATCGAGGTCGTCCGGGAGGATACCGCCTCGGACCGCGCGGCCGGTGTGGCCTTGCTCAAGAAGGTGGCGGTCCAGCAGGACATCATCGCGATCATCGGTCCGTCGGCCACCAACCTGCTCGTTGGCATGGCGCCCGTCTGCGAGGAGAACAAGACGGTCTGCATGGCGACCGGTTCGGCCGCGCCCTGGCCGACGTTCAACGACTACACCTTCCGTAACAACATCGTCTCGGCCATCACGGTCCCGAAGGTCATCAAAGAGCTCAAGGACAAGTACAACCTGAAGACGATGGCGATCACCTACGACGCCGCCAACGACTTCTCGGTGGGCGACCGGGCCGTGACCGAGCAGACGGCCAAGGACCTGAGCATCAACATCACGGCGACCGAGAGCTACCGCACCGGCGACACCGACTTCTCATCGCAGATCACCAAGATCCTGCCGGGCCGCCCGGAGCTGTGGTGGCTCGGGGGAACAGCCAACGAAGACACCCAGTTGATCCGCCAGGCGCGCCAGCGCGGCTACAAAGGCATCATGGCCGGCGGGCCAAATGTGACCGACCCGATCATCTTCAAGAACTCGGAGGGGATGGCCCAGGGGGTCATCACCTTCTTCCCGCTCGACCTGCAGAGTCCGCGGCCAGAGGTCCAGAAGTTCATCAAGGAGTACCAGACGGCGCACAACGGGACGCAGCCCTCGTCGTTCGTCGCCCTTGGCTATGACGCGGTGGTCCTCTTCGCCGACGCCGTCAAACGAGCCGGGACGACGATGGACCGCCAGAAGTTCCGCGACGCCCTCGGGGCCACCAAGGACGTGGTCGGGATCCAGGGCAGCTACACCTACAACGGCAAAGGCGACAACCAGACGCCCAGCTTCTCGCTCCAGGTTATGGACAAGGGGCAGTTCGTGCCGCTGCGGCTGTACCAGGGGCAGCTTCAACCGTAGGAGCTCCGACCCGGGCCGCCAGTTGCCTGGACATCGGGGAGAAGAGATGCTGCGTGTCGAGGGGATCAGCAAGTCGTTCGGCGGGCTCGCGGCGCTGACCCGGGTGGATCTTGAGGTTCAGCAAGGGCAGATCTTTGCGCTGATCGGCCCCAACGGGGCCGGGAAGACGACGCTCTTCAACGTCATCTCGGGCGTGTACCCTCCAACGGCGGGCCGGGTGCTGTTCAAGGGACAGGACGTCACGCGCATGGCGCCCGATGCCCGAGTACGCCTTGGCATGGCCCGGACGTTCCAGAACAACCGGGTCTTTCCCAGCATGAGCGTGCTGGAGAACGTCATGGTGGCCAGGCATTCGCGGACGCGGGCGGGGCTGGTCCCAAGTCTGCTGTGCCTGGGGTGGGAGCGGGCCGAGCGCCGGCGCGCCCGAGCAAGCGCGGCGGCGCTGCTGGAGCAGGTGGGGCTCGCTCATCGGCGGTCGGCCATGCCGAGCGAGCTGCCCCACGGCGAGCAGAAACGCCTCGAGATCGCGCGCTGCCTGGCCACCGAGCCGGAGCTGCTGTTGCTCGACGAGCCATCCGCGGGGATGAACCCGCGGGAGATGGGCGAGCAGATCGAGCTGCTCCACCACCTGCGCGAGATCGGCCAGACGATCTTTCTCATCGAGCACAACATGCGGATGGTGATGGGCATCTCCCAGCAGATCGCGGTGCTGAACTTCGGGGCCAAGATCGCCGACGGCCCCCCGGCAGCGATTCGTCAGGATGAGACGGTGATCGAAGCCTACCTCGGCAAGCCCAGGGCCTGATGCTCAAGGTCGAGGACCTCCACGTTCACTACGGCTCGAGCCACGCCGTTCGGGGCGTCTCGCTCGAGCTCAACCGTGGCGAGACGCGAGCCATTCTCGGCGCAAATGGCGCCGGCAAGTCCAGCGTCCTGCGAACGATCATGGGGCTCAACCGGCCCACCGCGGGCAGGATCGTGCTGGACGGGCAACGCGAGATCCAGGGCGTGCCGGCCCATCAGGTCGCGCGGCTCGGGGTCGCGCTCGTCCCGGAGGGGCGCGGTGTCCTGGCGACGATGACGGTCGAGGAGAACCTCCTGATGGGAGCCTACGTCAAGCGCGGCACCGCGGAGATCCACCAGCGGATGGACAGCCTGTTCGAGCGCTTCCCCCGGCTCCGCGAGCGGCGCCAGCAGCTCGCGGGGACGCTTTCCGGCGGGGAGCAGCAGATGCTCGCGATTGCTCGGGGGCTGATGGCGGAGCCGGAGCTGCTCCTGCTGGACGAACCGTCGCTCGGCCTGGCGCCACTGGTCATCGAGGAGGTCTACGGCATCATCCGCCAGCTCGGCCAGGCCGGGACGACCATTCTGCTGGTCGAGCAGAATGCCGCCCGCGCCCTGGAGGTGGCGAGCTGGGGGTACGTGCTGGCAACTGGCAGCGTCGTCGTCTCGGGCCCCACGGAGCAGCTGCTCCAGACCGAGGCGGTCCGCGAAGCATATCTGGGCGGGTGAACGAAACGATGGAGCTCTTCCTTCAGCAGCTTGTCAACGGCCTGATGGTCGGAGCCACCTACTCGCTGGTGGCCGTGGGCTTCACGCTCATCATGGGGGTGATGCGGGTGCTCCAGATGGCGCACCCGGAGGTCTTCATGATGGGGGCGTTCTTCGGCGCCATCCTGATGGGCTTCGCCGGGCTCAACATCGTCGTCGCGTTCGCCCTGGCCATGGCGGCCTCGGCCTTGCTGGGCGTCGCGATCGAGCGAGTGGCGATCCGGCCGCTGCAGGGAGGCGGTCTCTTCACGCCGATGATCAGCACGATCGGCGTGTCGATCTTCCTTCAGAATATCGGCGTCCGAATCTTCGGCTACGACCCATGGCCGTTCCCACAACCGATCAAGCAGGTCTACTACGACGTTGGCGAGCTGCTGCACATCCAGGATTTCTTCCTCCAGTTCAGCAATATCCAGGTCCTGACGTTCATGGTCGCTCTGATCATGATGTCCGGGCTCCGCTTTCTGATCGGCCGGACGAAGCTGGGCAGGGCGATCCGCGCGACAGCCGAGAACCCGGACGTCGCGAGCCTGCTCGGCGTGAACACGTCCCGGATTGTGGTCCAGACCATGGCGATCGCTTCGGCGCTCGGCGGGGCGGCAGGGATCATGATCGGCATGCTGTACAACACCGTCTGGCCATTTATGGGGATCACCTACGGTTTCAAGGGGCTGGTTGTCCTGATCATCGGCGGTGCCGGCAGTCTTGGGGGAGCCATGCTGGGCGGGCTGTTGCTCGGAAGTTTCGAGTCGCTCACAGTCGGCTATCTCTCGTCAAACTACCGCGATGCCATCGCATTCGCGCTGCTGATGGTGGTGCTCCTGGTGCGCCCGTTTGGTCTGTTTGGCAAACCAACGTGAGTCGCGGGCGGGAGGCTGAGGCGTGATCGATCCGTACTGGCTCGAGATCTTCACGATCGCCGGCATCAACGCCATCATCGCCCTTGGCCTGTATATCACGATGATGACCGGCCAGATCTCCGTCGCCCACGCGGCCTTCGCCGGCATCGGCGGGTACACCGTGGGTGTCCTGACCGTCAACTTCGGGCTGCCGTTCGCCGTGGGCCTGGCGGCTGGAGGTCTCCTCGGCGCCGTATTCGCGATCGGACTGTCCCTCCTGATCCTGCGGCTGCGCCACTTCTACCTGGCGGTGGCGACGGTCGGCTTTGGCGAGGCGCTGGTCGTCTTGGCGATGAACAGCGACTACCTTGGCGGCGCGACCGGGTTCCGGGGGATACCGCGCAACACCAACCTGCTGCTCGTGCTGGCATTACTGGCCCTGGTCGTCTTCTGCGCCTGGCGATTGCAGGACTCGCGGGTCGGCCAGGCGTTTCGGTCCATCAGCGACGACGAGGTGACGGCAGCGGCCATCGGCATCAACGTGCGGGGCTACCGGATTCTGTCGTTCGCGCTCGGCTCGGGGATCGCTGCCTTTGGAGGCGGGTTGCAAGCGCAGTATCTCGGACTGATGCAGGCACCGGATATGAACTTTCTGCACTCGGTGACCTTCCTGGTCTTTGTCGCCTTTGGGGGCACGCAGATCTTCTGGGGGCCGCTGCTGGGCAGCATCCTGCTGACCCTCCTGCCGGAACTGCTGCGGTTCTCGCTGTACGATCGCTATGTGATCTACGGCGCCCTGCTGGTCGTCATGATGGTCTTCCGGCCCAACGGTCTGGTCAGCCGGCGGCCCATCACGGCCTCTGAAGCCCCCGGCCGCTGGCTGGGCGCCATTCGCTGGCTCTGGCGGCGCCAGCCAGAACGCGCTGAGCCGACCGCGCCGGATTCGCCCGCTGGTTGACCGCCCTCGCACGGATGGGCTCGCGGCCCCGAGCATTCTGACCACACCAGTCCAACCAGGGAGGTGCACGATGTTGAAGAGGGTCATCAAGGCGCCGCTCGTTCCGATGTCAAAGGCGCACTACTCGCCCGCGATCCAGATCGATGACTTCCTGTTCGTCGCGGGGCGTGTTGCAACGGACTTCGAGACCGGCATTCCGCCTGAAGCACGCCTGAACCCGGACGCGCCCTATCACGGGTCGGCGGTCCAGCTCCAGAGCGACTACATCTTCAAGGCCCTCGATCACCTGCTGCAGGTGTCCGGCACGAGCCTGGACAATGTCGTCGCGATAGAGCAGTTCTTCACCGGGAAAGAGCACCTCCACGCCTACCACGAGATCTGCTACCGTTACCTGACCCACGACCGGCCCGGCAGCACCGCGCTGCCCTGCTCGCTGTTGATGGTGCTCAGCGCGGTGCTCGAGATCGATGTGCTCGCGATCATCCCGCGTGACGGCTTCCGCAAGGTGGTGGTCTCGACTGATCGCTCACCGCGGCCGATCGCGGGCTACTCGCAAGCGATCAGAGCAGGAGACTGGGTCTTCTGCGCCGGCGCCGTGGCGGTTGATTACCGGACCGCGGCGCCGTACCCCGGCGCCCTCGGCACGGCGGTGGCTGCCGACGCGCGAGTCGACCCGAACTTCTGGTATGGCTCTGAGATCAGCCAGCAAGTCGAGTACATCATGCTCCGCAAGCAGAAAGAGGTGCTCGAAGCAGCCGGCTCATCGCTCGAGCAGGTGGTGAAAGCACAGGTCTTCCTGACCAACATGGCCGAAGACTACTTCGGCTTCCAGCGTGCCTGGAAGAAGATCTTCCCCAAGGACCCGCCGGCGACCTGTGTGATCCCGATCAACGGTCTCGGAGCGCTGGGAGCGCGTGTCGAGATCAACCTGACCGCCCTGACGAACGACAGCGCGCTCAAGAAGGAGACGATCGAGACCGACCGCGCCCCCCGTCCGCTCGGTCACGAGCCGCAGGCTGTCCGGGCTGGCAACCTGCTGTTCTTTTCGACCGTGCTGGCAGCGGATGAGCACGGTCTGGCGCGACAGGCGCGGCTGAACCCCCAGGCCCCGTTCCACAGCCATCCGGGCCGGCTGCAGATGGAGTACATCCTGAAGAACGTCCAGGCGATCTGCGAGGCCGCGTCAACCTCGCTGGAGCATGTCGTCAAGCGACAGAACTATTTCCTGGATCTGCGCGACGCCTACGCCGCGGATGACCCCACGAGGGACGCCTGGCCGACCGACCCGCCGGTGAGCACGACGATCCAGGTTCAGGGGCCTATGAGCGTCCCCGGCTGCGTTCTGACGATGGACGTCACGGCGGCCATACCCGATCGTTGAGCTGGCAGGGCGCGCTATACGCCAGCCGCCTGACGGTCGAACCGGGGCCAGTGCTCCACGCCGTCGCGGGCGTAGAAGTACTCGAAGGCGTCTGACTGGGGCTGCGCGAGCCGGTGGTAGAGCTCGGGTCGCCTGTCCCGATGCTGCCCCGGGTCTGTGGCGAACGGCGGGTCGACCGACGCGGCCCCAGCAAAATCTTCGTCCTGCCAGCAGCGGCTCCGAAGCAGCCGGAGCCGCTCGAAGTCCAGGCTCGCGTAGGTGATGCCGGCGCCCTCGGACTCGGCCAGAATGCCCTCCGGCCCGCAGATGCACGAGCCCCAGGTGGCGGACGGGTGGCGAATGTTGGCGGTGACGATGGTGAACATCAGGTTCTCAGCCGCCCTCGCCAGCGCAATGGCCTTCCAGATGGTCATCCGCGCCCTCGGGAGGGGAACGCCGCGGCTGTCCACCTTCCCGATGTGGGAGCCGCCGCCGATCGGACCGATGAGCACTTCCGCGCCCATCAACATCTCCACGCGGGCCAGCTCCGGCACTTTGATCTCGGAGCAGATGATCAGGCCGAGTGTGCCGATGCTCGTCTCGACCACCACCGGGCCGTCTCCCGGCAGGAGGTGCCTCCGCCCGTTGTAGAGGGCGGCGTTCAGGGCGGGGGGGGTGGGCTGGCACCGCCGATAGTTGGCCAGGATCTCGCCGCGCGGGGAGATGAGCTTATGGCAGAGGTAGAACGTGTCCGCGGCGATACCCGTCTCCTCCAGGCTGCCACAACTGATGTAGATGCCGTGCTTCGCGGCGACATCCTGGAGCTGGGCGATGGGGGTCGTGAGAAGCATCCCACCGCTGTTCATCGGCCCGGTGCACGGGCCGGGATAGGCCTCCGGAAAGCAGACAAGCTGAGCGCCGTCCCGGGCTGCCTCCTCCGCGTAGGCCACTGCCCTGGCCGCGTTCCGGTACTCCTCCTCCCCGACGGAGGTCTCAGGGGCAACCGCGGCTACTCTCACTTCTTGCACCACTGTTCCTCCTCTAGCGGTCACGCCGTGCTACTACTGCTCATGCGTCTTCTCATGGTGGCGCCATCTGGTGGCCCCACCGTGACCTCGGATCTCGCGAACTCCCAGAGCCGCCTGAGCATCCTGCCAGATCATCCCTCACATGCTCAGGATCGGCCGTGTGGCCGGCTGGAGCGGCCCGTCGGCGGACACCGCGCCCCGCGCCGTCCAGAGCGCGGCGGTTCGCGGCCAGCGTGACGACTGTGACCCCCTGGTTCGGGATGTCCGCCACGCGGCCTCCCCTCTCACCCAGCACTGCCGACTGGTAACCAGCATACTGGCGCGGCGAGCACAGCGCAACGGGAGGACCACGCGAGCAGCGGCACACCCCGCGCGGCCACGTCCCAGCGACCGGCCAGACCTGCCGTCAACGACGCGCTGGGTGACCCCAGGCCGCGAGTCGATGATGGCGGGCCACGTCATGAGAAAGGCGCGGAAGGCAACAGGACTGTCTGCTGGCAGGGCGGCTGCTGAGGCAGTGGGCGCGGCCTGCTCCCGCGGCGCGCGACGATACATCGCTATCGCCTGGCACGGCTCCTTCGGCTCGAGTCGTCCGCTCCCACCTTCCTGTTGGCAGCGAGCAATGGTGTTCTCCGAAGACTCGCTCCACTGTACCGGTCGCTGTCACCGAGCGTTCGCTTCTTCATCGCCGCCAGGCCCGAGCAGTGTACCGGTCGCTGTCACCGAGCGTTCGCTTCTTCATCGCCGCCAGGCCCGAGCAGTGTTCGGCCCTTGTCCGGACATGTATTTTTGTTGAAACGTTCAGTCTGAGAGACTACACTGCC
>JADZDV010000141.1 GCA_020850915.1 Chloroflexota bacterium
AAGGGGGCGGTGCTGTGGGCCGTAGGTCGGGAGGGGGGACCGCGCACCCGCGCTCAGCCGCGGGCTGCCCAATTCGTGATGGGTCGTGACGAGGACTGTGTCGTACCGACGCCACAGGAGATCGCATTGCGCCCCACCCGTCCTCCCCCCGCTGGGAGGACGTCGGGTCGGGGGCTGGCGCCATTCCTGCTGACGTCTGGATGACGCTTGCTATCTGGCCTGGCCACCGGTACTCGGCTATGCGCGAGGTGGGGTTGGCGGTCATCAGGCGAGCTTGAGCAGCCCGGCCAGATTGCGACTCAGGATGCTGCGCTCCTGCTCGAAGGGCAGCCCGAGGTGGCGCACCTGATCCACCGGGGCGGCGTTTCCCATCGCAAAGGGGTGGTCCGTACCGAGGACCACGTGGCCCACGCCGACGCGGTCGATCAGGAAGCGCAGGGAGAGATCGCTGTGGGTCAGGCTGTCGCAGTAGATGTTGGCGAGGTACTCGCTCGGCTTGCGGGGAATCCGTCCTTTCGCCTCCGGGCGGGATTCCCAGCCGTGGTCGAGGCGGCCGACCTGGTAGGGGAAGTAGCCGCCGCCGTGGGCGAGGATGACACGCAGATCAGGCAGCTCCTCGAAGACCCCACCGAAAATCAGGCGCGCTGCCGCGATGGCCGACTCGGCCGGGAAGCCGACGAGGTTGGTCAGGAAGAGGTCCTGAATGCGGCGGAGATCGCCCGCCGGCTGGGGGTGGAGAAACAGCGGGATCCCGAGACGAGCCGCCGCTGCCAGGACCGGGCGAAATCGCGCATGGTCGAGGTCGAGGCCGTTGATGTTGGTACAGATCTCGGCGCCTCGGAAACCCAGGATCTTGACCGCGTGCTCCAGCTCCTGGACGGCGAGCGCGCTGTCCTGCATCGGGACTGTCGCCAGGCCCAGGAAGCGGTCGGGGTGGGCGCGGGTCCACTCCGCTATGCCCTCGTTCGACAGGCGGGAGATTCGGGCGCCGACCTCCGGCTCTGTCCAGTAGAAGAGGGTGGGCGGCATCACGCAGATGGCAGCCGCGTCCAGTTTCATGCGGTCCATGTCGGCCAGCATTACCCGGTCGTCGTAGACCCCGGGCGGGAGGGGAGCGTGCTGCTCGACGGAGACATCGGCCGGTGCGTGGAGCATCAGGTGCTCCACGCCGGCCGCGTCGCGCTCGAGGTGGGCCGTGCCGCCGAGGCCGTCCTTACGCAGCCCGTCCAGGATCCGCGGGGGGACGACGTGCCAGTGGATGTCGATGGAGTCCATCGTGCGCGCCCTATGCCCGTCCGGCGGCGCGAACGATCTCGGCGAACAGTCGGTCGCTCAGTTCCGCGCGCCGGAGGCGCAGCTCCTCCCGGACGCGACCGAGGGCGACGCTTGCCTGGTCCACGGTCAGCTCGCCCAGGCCGAGGTTTCGGGCCTTGGTCCTGATCGCCATCGGGCCAGAGAAGTGGCAGAGCGGCACGTAGGCGTCGTTGCCAACGACGGCGGGCGCCCATGAGTTGAAGGCCCACTCGTCGCCGGCCGGGAGGACGTAGTGCACCTCGACGGCGTGCGAGAACGCGTTACGGCCGACCGCGGGGTAGCGGGCGGGGACGGGCTGCTTCCAGACGTCGGCGACCCAGTCCGAGAGGTCCTTCATCTGGTCCAGCCTGACGCCCGTGTCGTAGCCGTAAAGGACTTCCAGCGTGCTGGCGAGGATGGCGAGGTTGGGAATGCCGGCCCGCTCGCCCATGCCGTTGACGCAGCCCTCTACGATATCAGCGCCGCCCTCCAGCGCCGCGAGCTGGCCGGCCAGCGCCAGGCCGAAGTCGTCGTGACTATGGATCGCCAGCCGGGTGCTGCCGATGACTCGCTTCACCTCACGGGCGTGGTGACGATAGACAGCGGGCAGGCAGGGGGCGCAGATGTCGTCCAGGCGGAGGATGTCCGCGCCGGCCTCGGCGACCTGGCGGGCGATCTTCGTGAGCCGCTCGAGGGCCAGCCTGGAGAAGTCCATCAGCAGGACGTTGACGATTGCGCCGCGGTCCTTGCCGTACTGGATCGACTCGCAGACAGCGTCGATCGCCTCCTCGCGGCTCATACTGAGGCCGCCCATCGACTCGACGAGGCGATGGTTGAAGTCCGAGACGGCGACGGAGAGGCAGACGATGTCCGCCCCGACGTCCACGTTGTGGTCGATCTCCTCGCGGCACTGGGTGGGGTTCAGGGAGGCGGTCGGATGGACGAGCGCCTGAATGCGGAGCCCGAGATCGAGCTTCTTGACCTGGCGGATCTCCTCCGGTTCGTGATGGTGCATCTCGATCGTCTTGATGCCGGTGGCCGCGATCCGCCTGGCGTACTCGAGCACCTCCTCCATGCGCAGCGAGACGCCGGCGATCTGGCGGCCTTCGCGGAGGGTCAGGTCCACGACCTCGACCGAATCGGGCAGGCGCATCTCTGCGCGTACCGCGGGATCGAAGTTGTACGTGCTGACGTTCCAGCGTCCCTCGCGGAACGGCTCATTCCTGGTCATGTGAAGCTCCATCCTTTCGTGCCGGGTCTGGGCTGCCCCTGCCCGGGTGTGGTGCCCGGAGGCTCTTGCTCGTCGAGCGCGGGCAGCACCTCCTCCCGGAACCGGGTGAGGTCGGCGATGATCTCGTCAGCGGTGGTGCGCGCGGGCGAGAGCAGGAGGCGGGTGGCGCCGGCGGCGCGAAAGGCTCGGACGCCGGCAACCACCTGATCGACCGTGCCGGTGAGGGGCAGGCGATCCACCTCTGGCAACGGCACCTCGTGGAACTCGAGGCTGTGACTGGCGTTGACCTCCAGGCTGGCGGGATCACGATCGACAACGGCCGCGAGTTGACGTAACTGCCGGACGCCCTCAGCAACATCGGTGGGCGAGATGCGCGGCGCGCTCCAGCCGTCGCCAAGCTGGGCGGCGCGGCGGACGGCGGCGTTCGACCAGCCCCCGACGAGCATCGGGATGGACCGGTCGCGGTGGGGGCGCGGACGGACATAGGTCGGCGGGAAGGAGAAGAAGCGGCCTTCGAACGAGGGCAGATCGTCGGTCCAGGCGCGGCGGAAGATCTGGATGACCTCCTCCAAGATCTTGCCGCGCGCCTCAAACGGCGGCGCGCCGACTACTGGGAACTCCTCCGCCAACCAGCCCGTGCCCAGCGCCAGGCGCACGCGACCCTCCGACAGGAAGTCCATCGTCGCCAGCGTCTTCGCCGCGACCAACGGGTTGCGGTACGGGGCGACCAGCGTGTTGACGCCGATCGCCAGGCGGGCGGTCCGGCCAAGCAGGAAGCTCGCCGTGGAGAGCGGCTCGAGATAGGGCTGGGTGGGGTCTGTGGGCCAGGGACCGAAGGGATACCGCGACTCGATCCGGGCTGGGAAGCAGATGTGGTCGCCCAGCCAGAACGACTCGAACTCCAGAGCTTCCGCGGCCTGCGCCAGAGCCAGCAGGACGTCCGGCTGGCCAAAGGGGCCAGCCTGCACGCGCGAGATGCCGAATTCCATGCCGCTCCTCGACAGCCAATCGTCGCCGACATCCTGCTCCCGAGCGACCGGCATGCGTCGAGCGAACTTCCAGGCTACGGATTCTGGCAGACGGCCCGGCGAGCGTCAAGGCGGCAATAGCGCCTCGGGTGTGCCCGGAGAGCTGTTGCAGTGGCGCCGGTGAGCGGAAGGGGGCCCACCGAGGTGGGCGAGTCCCGCCGGGGGGAGGTCGGGTGGGGGTAGTAACGGCGCGGTGGCTCCGGAGCCTCTCTGGTGTTTCGTCGGCGAGCACTGTCCTGGGACGACAGGTTCACCTGAAGTCGGCCACACGCGCCGGCCTCTACTGGATGGCCAGCGGTGCTCCAATACGTCTGGCGACGCGGTCATCTCGCCAGTGAGTTGACAACCGTGCGGCCTGCGCCGTGTAATTGCTGGCGCCGGGTTCCTATCTCCTCGGTGAAAGCTGACCTCCATGGACAACCGCTTCTTCGAGCGCCCCGTCCTCAACTCGCCTTACGACTATCCCTTCCGCCACTGGGAGCTGAATGAGGATGGTCAGCCGACCCAGCAGATCGTGGAGCGGCGGCGGCCGGCGGAGTTCATCACGCCCATTCCCAAGCCGAAGAAGCGCAAGGGCGCCACGCAGCCGGCCGCTACGCAGCAGGCGCTTGTCTTCGACGAGGGCAAGGGCCTCTCCACCGTCCAGCAGCAGTACGACCTTACCTCGATCATCAACGAGGTCCGCCGCCGGGTGGACGAGTGGCGCCGCATCCCCAACCCCGCGGACTGGAAGGTCACGCCGGAGACCGCCCGTCTCCTCCAGCACTGGCGCAGCCATCCCTTCAGCAGCGTTCGGCCGTTTTTCTGCCAGGTCGAAGCCGTGGAGACGGCGATCTGGCTCACTGAGGTCGCGCCCAGCGTCGGAAAGGCCGGCGAGGCCATCCTGGAGCACCTCGTCCGCGCCAACCACG
>JADZDV010000142.1 GCA_020850915.1 Chloroflexota bacterium
CGCGGCCAGGCAGAGCGCTCTTGGTAGAACGGACCGTCGAGCGGGTGCTCCAGGCCGACGACGGTCTTGAACTTTGCCTGCATGGCGGCCGGGTCGTGCATGCGACCGCTCTGGAGGTTGAGCGCCGCCACGTTCTGGAACCAGCTACGCTGCATGCCTTCGCTGGGGATGCCGCCGTGGAAGAAGGTGTCCCGATAGGCATCCGTGGCGGCGTCATAGGCGAAGATCGCCTTCAGGCTGGGCGGCTGCTGCTCCGCCGCCATGAGCTGCGTGCGGCCGAAGTAGGAGGCCCCCGTCATCCCGACGCTGCCGGAACACCACGGCTGCGTGCCGATCCACTCGATGATGTCGGCGAGGTCGGCCTGTTCGGTGGGGCCGAACATGTCCCAGGCGCCTTCGGAGTCGTTGGTGCCGCGGACGTCCACGAACACCATCGCGTAGCCGCGCGGTACCCAGAACTCCTTGATGCCGCCCTCGTTCTGGCCGATCGGTACGTTGGTGTTCTGAAGCTGGCGGGTGTATGGCGAAAAGCCTACCAGGGCCGGGAAGCGATCGCCCGGCCGGCCGGCGGGCCGGAAGACATCCAGGGCGAGGCGAGTGCCGTCTCGCACCGGGACCATCTGATCGTTATCGGCGCGAATGCCGTACACGGGCGTCGACGCCTCCCGCGAGACCGGCAGTGGGTCGAACGGGAATTGCGGGTAGGACCGCGGGTAGGCGGTCCGCAGGCTGTCTGGGTTGGGCCGCACGCCACCTCGTTCCCGTCGGCCGTCGATGGAGTCCGAGAACGCCATGGATCACCTCCGATTGGGGCCAGGGCTCCTCAGAGCCGAGAGCCAGCGCCCTGGAACGATAGGCCAAATGTCCGCCGAATGCGAGCGATGGGTGCTGGCGTCTAGAATGCCGGGACCTCATGCCGGGAGTGACTCTTGCCACCAGTCGGGCTGAAAGCGGTCGTCTTCGACCTCGACGGCACGCTGACCGACAGCACCGCCGAAGTGTGCGTCTGCTTCAACGCGGCGCTCGCGGCGCATGGGCTCGCAGCCGTGCCAGATCGGATCGTCCGGCCGCTGATCGGGCGGCCGCTGGGATCGATGTTCGAGGAACTGGTTGGCGGCTCACCGTCGTTCGTGACAGAGCTGGTGGCGACGTACCGGGCGCATTACCGGACGGAGGTGATGCCGCGCACGAAGCTGTTCCAGAGCGTCGGTCCCGCCCTCGAGGCCTGCGAGCGGCGAGGGCTGCGACTGGCCGTCGCCACGGGCAAGTCGATCGCTATGGCGCGGGGCGCGCTACAGGCCTGCGGACAGCTCGATCGTTTTGGCGCGGTCGTTGGCTGCGACGAGGTGGAACGGCCAAAACCACACCCGGACACCGCCCTCCGGGCGCTCGAACAGCTCGCTGTCGCACCAGGGCACGCGCTGGTGGTTGGCGACTCGGTGCTGGACATCGACATGGGGCGCGCGGCGGGGTGCCGGACCTGCGCCGTTGCCAGCGGATCGTTCGAGGCGGGCGACCTGCGTGCCAGCAGCCCGGATTTCCTGATCGCCTCGCTGTTCGAACTCGAGTCCGAGGTGCTCGGGCGCCTGGCCTGAGCGATGGTTGAGCGTCATGTCCACGTGCCGAGCCCGCGGAGCCAGCGTGACATAACGGTTGTCTTACCGGCGCGCTGACGCTGCCTACAGTCCGGAGCGCGTCTGCCTGGTGTCAGGGGTGATACGTCCGCTATTGGACGGGCTAACAATATTCTGGTAGGGTATAGTGTCGGCGAGTCTCTTTGACGGGTCTTGCCGATGATTGTGCCATCTGGTACAAGAAGCAGGATTCGGGCGAGAGCCCGAGCAAGGGTAGGCTGAGCGGTACCCAGCGCTGGGGAGACACGGGGTGCCAATAATCGGGCTTACCCACCATCCCACTGAGAGAGAGATGAGCAATGGCAGGTGGAGTGGATAGGCGAGCGCAGCTCGTAGGCCTGTTGCGTGAGCGTGGTGAAGCAGTCGCGGGCGGAGAGCTCGCCCGTGTCTTCGGGACGAGTCGGCAGATTATCGTCCAGGATGTTGCGCTGCTCAGAGCAGCAGGTGAACCGATCATTTCGACGGCAAGAGGGTATCTCTACTTGCCTAACGCCGGACCGATGCGGCCGGTCCGGACGGTCCTGTCGGTGAAGCACACGGCCCAACAGGCGGCCGACGAGCTGCGGGCTCTGGTGAACTGCGGCGTGCGCGTGGTGGATGTCGTGGTGGACCACCCGATCTACGGCGAGCTCCGCGCTCCCGTCATGCTCGAGACGCCCGTTCAGGTCGAGGAGTGGCTGGCGAAGCGGCGCGAGCGCAACGCGTCCATTCTGTCCGAGCTGACGGGCGGCGTGCACTCCCACACGGTCGAGGCGCCCTCGGGCGACAAGATCGAGTGCGCCCGCAAGGCGCTCCGCGAGCTGGGGATTCTGGCGAGAGAATAACGTCCCCTTCCTGGGTTGCCATGCCACAGGGCCGACACCGTGGAGGCATTCACCCAAGCCACAACTGGTAGGGGCGACCCCCGTGGCCGCCCGCGTCGATCCCTCGGCACATCTGGCCGCGAGGCCCGGGGCGATCGTAGATCGCCCCGGGCAGGCTGCGGGGGCCAGCCCCTACCCGAGGGCAGAGGACAACGAAAAGGGGACGGGCTCAAGCCCGTCCCCTTTGTGCTGCCGGCAGCACACCCTAGCCGAGAACGGAGGCGACGCCGACCGGCAGGTCGATGGTCGCACGGGACAGGGCAGCGTCGATGAGCTCCGCGCTCTTCCCGTCCGGCTCGACGAGCGGGAGCCTGGGAGCGCCGACCGAGAAGCCGACTCGGTTCAGCGCGTACTTCAGCGGGAGCGGGTTGGTCATGACGAACAGTGACTGGACCAGCGGCAGCGTCCGTCGGTGGATCTCGGCAGCCTCGGCCACCCGACCGTCCACGAAGAGCTGGACCATCGCCTGGATCTGTCGCCCGATCAGGTGGGCGGCCACGCTGACGATGCCGTACCCGCCGATCGCGAGGATCGGCAGGGTCGCCGAGTCGTCGCCGCTCCACACCCGGAAGCCGGGGCGGCTGTTCTCGACGATCTTCGCGATGCCCTCGAAATTGCCGCTGGCTTCCTTGATGCCGATGATGTTGTCGATCTCGCTCAGGCGGACCGTTGTCTCCGGCAGCATGTTCGTGACTGTGCGGCTGGGAACGTTGTACAGCAGCAACGGCAGGTCCACCGCGGTGGCGATCGCCTTGAAGTGCTGGTACAGGCCCTCTTGCGGGGGCTTGTTGTAGTACGGGACCGTGCCCAGAATGGCGTCCACGCCGGCGTCGCGCGCCTGGCGTGACAGCTCGACGCTCTCGTGGGTGTTGTAGTTGGTCGTGCCGGCGACGATGGCGCCGCGATCGCCGATGGCGGCACGCACTTCCGCGAAGAGGCGCAGCTTCTCCTGATTGCTGAGCGTCGGCGACTCGCCCGTCGTGCCCGCGAGTACCAGTCCGTCCGTGCCGGAGTCCAGCAGGGCATGCGCGAGCTGCTTGGCGCGCTCGTAGTCCACTCGCCCCCGCTCGTCGAACGGAGTGACCATGGCGGTCAGGACTCGTCCCAGCTCTGTCATCGCGCGCCTCCCTGTGTTGCTCGAGACCGGTTCGACCGGCCCCTGGTTGCTGGGGCTTGGGCTCAGACCCGACCGCCATTCGCGATCAGCCACTCGGCAATCTGAACGGCGTTCAGCGCAGCGCCTTTCCGAAGGTTATCTGAAACGATCCACATTGCCAAGCCATTCGGATGGGATGCGTCCTTGCGAATGCGACCGACGAACACCTCGTCGCGACCGGCGGCGTCGTTCGGCATGGGGTAGATCGCCGAGTTGGGCTCGTCCACCACCGCGACACCGGGGGCCTCGGCAAGGAGGGCGCGCGCCTCCGCGGCGGACATTGGCCGCTCGAGCTCGATGTGGACCGCCTCCGAATGGCTGACCGGCACGGGAACCCGCACGCAGGTCGCGGAGACCGCCAGCTCCGGCGCGTGCATGATCTTCCGTGTCTCGTGGATCATTTTCCACTCTTCCTTGTAATAGTCGCCTTCCACGAGCACGTCGATGTGCGGCAGGATGTTCTGCGCGATCTGGTGCGGGTAGACCGCGACCGTCAGCTCGCGGCCGGCCACGAGATCGGCGTTCTGAGCCGCCAGCTCGTCCATCGCCTCGGCGCCAGTGCCCGAGACGGACTGGTAGGTGTCCACGATGACACGCTGGATCGGATCCACCAGATGGAGCGGATTGAGGGCGACCACCATCTGGATGGTGGAGCAGTTCGGGTTGGCGATGATGCCGTCGTGTTTCAGGATGTCCTCAGGGTTGACCTCCGGGACGACGAGCGGCACGTCCGGCTCCATACGCCAGGCGGCGCTGTTATCCACCACGACCGCTCCAGCCTTCGCGGCGATGGGAGCGAACTCCCTGCTCACGGCGGTACCAGCCGAGAAGAGCGCGATCTCGACCCCCCGGAAGGCGTCCCTTGTCGTCTCCTGGACCGGAATGGGCTCGCCTTTGAAGTCCAACTGCTTGCCGACGGAGCGCTCCGAGGCCAGCAGGCGCAGCTCTCGCACGGGGAAGCTTCGCTGTTCGAGGATCTTGAGGAAGGTCTGGCCCACCACGCCGGTGGCGCCACAGATGGCGACGACGTATCCGCTCACGATATGCACTCGGTTCCTACTCGAATCCCATCAGCTTGTCGAGTCCGACGACGAGGCCCCGCACGGTGGCGGCCGCTTTCGTCGCCAGGACCACGCCTGCCACAAACGAGTCGCGGCTGAGTGAGTCATGTCGAATGGTCAGGATCTGGCCCTGACCGCCAAAGATGATCTCCTGGTGCGCCACCAGGCCCGGGAGGCGGAGGCTGTGCACCCTGACGCCGCCCGTCTCGCCGCCACGAACCCCCTGGAGGAGAAGCTTCGTGGTGGCTGGGTCGTTGAAATCCTCGCCCTTCGCGGCGCGCAGCTCGTGCGCCGTCGCCAGCGCCGTGCCGGACGGCGCGTCTGCCTTGCCATCGTGGTGCATCTCGACGATCTCGACGGCGTCGAAGAAGCGGCTGGCGATGCGAGCGAAGTGGAGCTGGAGCGCCGAGCCGATCGCAAAGTTCGGGGCGAGGACCGCGCCGATGCCGGCCTCGCGCGCGAGGCGGTCGATCTCGGACCGGGCCGCCTCGGACAGGCCGCTCGTGCCGATGATTGGCGAGGCCCCATACCTGATGGCCAAGCGGGCGTTGGCGAGCGCCGCCTCGGCGTTCGTGAAGTCCACCACGGCTCGGGGCTTGACGCGACGGAGGAGCGTCTCAGTGTCCCGTGCCAGGGGGATCAGTCCGCCGCCGTTCGGCAGGTCAAGGTACTCCTCGACGGCGTGTGGGGCGACGCCGCCCGCGAGGTCGATCTCCCTCTCGCGGGCCAGTCCAGTGACAACAGCGCGCCCGGTCTTGCCGAGCGCGCCGCAGACGATCGTCTTCATCGTGTTGGCCATAGCTGCTCCGTGGCCAGCGGCAGTCGATCTACGCCCCGCGCCGGGGGAGCGGGACGTAGGACTATATCACCAGCGCGGGCCGCCGGGACCGCCCTCGCGCGGACCGCGGCGCGGGGGACCGCCAGGACCGCGGCGCGGGGGGCCGCCAGGACCGCCAGGTCCACCAGGACCGCCGGGGCCGCGGCGTGGAGGCCGACCGTAGCCGCCCTCGCCACCCTCGCGGCGCGGCGGAAAGCCGCCCTCACGGCGCGGACCGTAGCCGCCGCCACCGCCCGGCTCGCGCCGTGGAGGCCGCCCGTAGCCGCCGTCAGAGCCCTCCCGCCTGGGCGGAGGCCCGCCCTCGCGGCGCGGGCCGTAGCCGGGGCCAGCGCCCAGGTCTCGGCGCGGACGGAACGGCTCGCGCTCGCGGCCCATGGCGGGCTCACGGGGTGGCGGAGGCGGCGCCTCCTCGTACTCCCAGTCGCCCTCCTCGTCCTCGTCCAGGTAGTCCTCGGTGTCCTCCGCCTCCGGCTCGGCCGGCGCGTTCTGCTCCAGGATCGCCCGCCGCGACAGGTTGATCCGGTTCTGGCGATCGATCTCGATGACCAGCACCTCGATCTCGTCGCCAATGTTGACGATATCCTCGACGCGATTGACGCGGTAGTCCGCCAGCTCCGAGATGTGGACGAGGCCCTCCTTGCCAGGCAGGATCTCCACAAACGCGCCGAACGCCATGATGCGGGTGACCTTGCCCTTGTAGACCGTCCCGACCTCGACGTCCTTGGTGAGCCGCTCGATCCACTCCCTGGCCTTCTGGAAGCCCTCGGCCGTGGTGGACCCGATGAGGACCTGACCGCTATCCTCGATGTCGATCGAGGTCTTGGTCTCCTCCTGGATCTTGCGGATCATCTTGCCACCTGGGCCGATGATGTCGCGGATGCGGTCCGGGTTGATGGTGATCTTGCGGATGCGCGGCGCGTAGATCGACAGCTCCGCTCGCGGCTCCGGCATGAGGTCTGTCATCACTTTCAGGATCGTCATGCGGGCGAAGCGCGCCTGTTCGAGCGCTGTGCGCATGATCTCCAGAGTGATGCCGCGGACCTTGATGTCCATCTGGAGCGCGGTGACGCCCTCGGCAGTCCCCGCCACCTTGAAGTCCATATCGCCCAGGGCGTCTTCCAGGCCCTGGATGTCCGTCATAACGGAGTAGCGGCTCTTGTCGCCGGACGCGTCGAGCACCAGGCCCATCGCAATGCCGGCCACCGGGGCCTTGATCGGCACGCCCGCGTCCATCAGGGACAGGGTGCTCCCGCAGACGCTGCCCATCGAGGTGGAGCCGTTCGAGGAGACGACGTCCGAGACGATCCGGATGGTGTAGGGGAACTCCGACTCATCCGGCACGACCGCCAGGAGGGCTCGCTCGGCCAGGGCGCCGTGGCCAATGTCGCGCCGAGAGGGGCCGCGCATTGGGCGCGTCTCGCCGACGGAGAATGGCGGGAAGTTGTAGTGGTGGATGTAGCGCTTCGACTCGTCCAGCCCGATCGAGTCGATCATCTGCTCGTCGCTGACCGTGCCGAGGGTGCAGACGGACAGCACCTGGGTCTGGCCACGGGTGAACAGGCCGGAGCCGTGGGCTCGCGGCAGCACGCCCACTTCCACGGCGAGCGGTCGGATGTCGGTCAGGCCGCGGCCGTCGGGACGCTTGCCCTGCTCGAGAATGTTGTTGCGGACCAGCGCCTTCTCGAGGGCGCCGAACACCTTGGAGACCTGCTTGGCGTCGAACTGCTCGGCGAAGTGCTGGCTGACCTCGCGGCGAAGCTCGCGGGTGGCGTCCTCGCGGGTCGCCTTGTCCGGGGAGTAGATCGTCTCCTCGAGGCGGTTGCCGAGGAACGCTTCCAGGGCCGGGCGGATCTCCGGGTTGATCTCTGGCGCGACGAACTCGCGCTTCGGCCTGGCGGCCAGCTCTGCGAGCTGGAGCTGCAGCCGGATGGCGGCGCGGAGCGCCTCGTGGCCCACCTCGATCGCCCGGAGCACCTCGTCTTCGGGCAGCTCGCTGGCGCCCGCTTCGACCATCAGCACCGCGTCGTCGGTGCCGGCCAGCATCAGGTCCAGCCGGGAGCGGGACATCTCAGCCATAGGCGGGTTGACGACGAGCTGGCCGTCGATGTGGCCCATACGAACGGCGCCGACCGGGCCGTAGAACGGGACGGTGGAGATGGTCAGGGCGGCGGAGGCGCCGATGATGGAGCAGATCGAAGGGTCATTGGTCTGGTCGGCAGACATGACCGTGCAGACGATCTGCACGTCGTTACGCCACTCCTTCGGGAACAGCGGCCGGATCGGCCGGTCGGTCAGTCTGGCGGAGAGGATCGCCTGCTCCGTAGGGCGACCCTCACGCTTGATGAAGCCGCCCGGGATCTTGCCGGCGGCGTACATGCGCTCTTCAAACTCAACACTCAGGGGGAAGAAGTCGATGCCCTCTCGGGGCTCGTCGGCGGCAACCGCGGTGCACAGCAGCACCGTGTCGCCGTAGCGGACGAGGACCGCGCCGTCTGCCAGGCCAGCGATCCGTCCCGTCTCCAGGGATAGCATCCGTCCGCCGTACTCGGTCTCTACTCGATGGACAACCATAGCTCTCCTCAACGACTTGCGCGCCGCGGCGGCAGTCGCAGACACAAGGTGGGGCTTCCCACCTCAACAAACCTACCTGCCAACAGGGAAGTAGCGGCGAAGGCTCAGGGGGCGCGGGCTGTGCGAAGTGAAGCGGCGCGGCGCACACCGATGCGCCGCTGGTTCAGCGGCGCAGGCCGAGCTCGGCGATGAGCTGTCGGTACCGCTCGTGGTTGTCTCGGGCCAGATAGTTGAGCAGCCGGCGGCGTTTCCCAACCATCATGAGCAATCCGCGGCGAGAGTGGTGGTCGTGCTTGTTGTTTTCCAGGTGCTGCTGAAGCTGGCGGATACGGGAGGTCAGGAGCGCAATCTGCACATCCGCCGAGCCGACGTCTTTCTCATTGATGCGGTGGCGCTCGATCACCGCTGCTGTGACTTCCTTAGACAGGGGCACCCCTAGTCTCCTCCTTGATTCGCCCGGCCCTATCTTTCGCACTCATGCTGTTGGCGAGACCGAGTATACCATGCGCGGGCTGACCGGCAGGGAGGCGACACGGATCATGAGCGGTAAGCCTCGCCGTTCGAGAGCAGACTGCTCCGCGCTGCTCCCCGCGCTTCGACGGCTTCCTCCACCTTGTAGCCCGCCTCGGCCATCAGCCGGATGACCTCCTGGCCGTGCTCTTGGTCGCGCGTCTCGACGATCAGCTCGAGCTCTACCTTGTGGAGCGCCATGTAGGGGCCCATGCGGTGGATACCGACGTGCAGGATGTTGATGTTGTTATTGCCGAGGATGGCGGTGATGCCCTGGAGCTGGCCAGGCTTGTCCTCCAGCCAGAAGCGCAACGCCACGTAGCGGCCGGCGCTGATCATGCCGTACTGGATCACTTTCCCGAGCAGGTTGAGGTCGATGTTGCCGCCCGAGAGGATCAGCCCCACGCGGCCGCGGCGGTGGGAGATCTTGCGCTCCAGCAGCGCGGCCAGGCCGACCGCTCCCGCGCCCTCGACGACCAGCTTGGTGCGCTCCATCAGCAGGACGATCGCTTGAGAGATCGCCTCGTCCTCGACAGCCACCATGTCGTCTACCAGCTCGTGGATGATGCCGAACGTGAGGTCGCCCGGACGCTTGACGGCGATGCCGTCGGCGATCGTGCTGACGGCAGTGGTCGCGGTCAGGGCTCCGCTGTGGAAGCTCTCGACACAGGCCGAGGCGCCGGCCGCCTGGACGCCGATCAGACGCAGACGCGGCTTCAGCGCCTTGGCCGCCACGGCCACCCCGGCGAGCAGCCCGCCGCCGCCGACCGGGGCGACGAGCACGTCCAGGTCCGGTTGCTGGGCCAGCATCTCGAGAGCTACCACCCCCTGGCCAGCGATGACCTCCGGGTCGTTGAAGGCGTGGACGTAGACGGCGCCCTGTTCCCTGGCCAGCATCTCGGCGTGGAGGTGAGAATCGTCGTAGGTCGGCCCGGCCAGGACGACCTTCGCCCCGTAGCCCTGGACCGCCGCGACCTTCGCCAGTGGGGCGCCCATCGGCATGACGATGGTGGCCTCCACGCCCAACAGGGAGGCGGCGAGGGCGACCCCCTGACCGTGGTTGCCAGCCGAGGCGGTGACGACGCCGCGGGCGCGCTCTTCGGGAGTCAGGGTGATCAGACGGTTCAGGGCGCCGCGGACTTTGAAGGAGCCGGTGCGCTGGAGGTTCTCGGTCTTCAGGAAGACCTCGCAGCCGGCCATCTGGCTGAAGGTGCGGGAAGGGATCAGGGTGGGTTGACGGAGGAACTCCGCCTGCCGCCGCTGGGCCTCCTGGATCATCTCGAGGGTTACAGCCGCGCCTGTAGCAGTGCTCGTCATCCCGTGGGCCTCCCGGTCCGCTCCATGACACCGCCCCAACGGCCAGGGACGGGCGGACGTGCCCGCGGTACCACCCTGCTTGCCAGCGCCTGCCCCTGAAAGTGAAGCAAGAGGCGGGCCGACCTGCTTTGAAAGGGATCCGGCAATCCCGCGTCCCGCTAACGGAGGACGAGGCCGGCCAGGTCTACTGGGGGCGGGCGCCCCGTTCGGCTGGCAGCTCGAGGAGGATCTTCGGCGGTCTCGCGGCATCCGGCTCGCACCGTGCCCGGACTCTCTGAGCCGCGCGGCTCCGCCTACTCGTTCCCGTCATCGCCGATGGCGCTATGAATCGTGGCAGTATAGCCGGAGGATGAAGGAACGGGCAATGGCCGGGCATGCTGCCAACCGGCGGGGGCGCTGCTTGCCGCGTCCATCGGCCCCGATTGGGTTGGTTTTCGATGCTGCAAGGGCGCAGCAAGCAGCGCCCCCACAATGGCCGATCCAAGTGCCCCTCGGTCGGTGGGGCTGCTCGTAGTTGGTGAAGCGCAGCAAGCAGCGCCCCTGCAATCGCCGATCCAAGACAGGTTGGGCAGCCCCGATACTCGAGCGGTCTGTCGACCAGTTCTGTCGCGACGTCCGGGCCAGATCGACTTCCGTCGCGACGTTCGTGCCAGATCGACGCATGGCACGGCGTCGTGCCATAAAGAGGCGCGCGAGAGGTGCGAGGGCATGAGTGTGAATTCTGGGCGGGTGGTGGACGTGCATCTGCACCCGCCGATCTTTTCGTCATTGCCGGAGGGCTGGGACGCCTTCATGCGGGACAACCAACCGGAGGGGTCAGACTGGCTGCGGGAGCGCTATGGGACGCCTGAGCAGTTGCTCCAGTACCTGGACGAGAACGGCGTGGAGACGGCGCTGCTGCTGGCCGAAGTGGCGCCCGCCACCTCGGCGCTCGTGACCAGCGAGGCGGTGGCGGACTTTTGCATGGGCCAGCCCCGGCTGCTGGCGTGCGCGTCGATCAACCCGTACCTGGTCAGCCAGCCCGGTCGGGAGCTGGAGCGGCTGGTGCGTGAGCGCGGGGTGCGTGGACTGAAGCTGTACCCCAGTTATGCCTTCTTCTACCCCAACGACCCGATGCTCTCGCCCCTCTACGCCGCGGCGGAGCGGCTGGGGGTCCCGGTCCTGGTGCACACCGGGACCTCGGTCTTCCCCGGGTCGCGGCTGAAGTACGGCGACCCGCTCTACCTGGACGACGTGGCGGTGGACTTCCCGGAGCTGAAGATCTTGCTCTGCCATGGCGGGCGGACGTTCTGGTACGACCGGGCGGAGGCGCTGGTCAGGCTGCACCGCAACGTCTACATCGACGTGGCCGGTCTGCCGCCGCGCAAGCTGCCGGTCTACTTCCCCCAGCTCGAGCGTCTGGGCCACAAATTCGTCTTCGGCTCCGACTGGCCCGGCATGCCAGGCGACATCAGAGACAACATCGCGGCAATTCGTCAATTGCCGCTGAGCGAGGAGCAGATCGAGGGAATGCTCGGAGGCACGGCGGCGCGACTGCTGGGAATTTAGGCGCCGTAGGGTGCGCACCCTACGGGTTGCCGAGGTTCCCGTACATCTCCCGGACCAACACTTCTCGTATCTGAGCGCCCGACTCGATGAAGTCTGCCAGCGTGATGCCCTTATCGCGAAACGCCGCTCCGAGCTCATCGAGGGCCTCTATCGCCTGAGCGATTCGCGCTTCGACAGCTTCTTCAATGTCTTCGTTGGGCGTCTTCAGGGGATTCGCCATTCCGTCCTTCCCAGGCGTTTGCGGCGCGCCCGCATCTGTCATGTGGACTGTCTCGTGACCCTTCACATAATGCCCTCAGGCGCCCGAGAAGGCCGGCAGGACCTGCTCGCCGAAGCCGCGGATGTAGGCGGCGGTGTCGGGGCCGGCGCTGAAGCTGAAGCAGAGGTTCTCCGCGCCGGCCTGGCGGATGGTCTCGATCTGGCGGCGGCAGTCGTCCGGGTCGCCGGCGATCGCCATGCGCTCCAGGACGAAGTCCGCGATACCCAGACGATCGGCCAGGTGGTAGTTGGCGCTGTGGCCGGGGGTCAGGTGCTCGCTGTACTGGTACTCGGCCAGGAGCTGGCTGATCTTCGCCTCGACGCTGGGCGGGATGTGCTTGGCCCGGGCGTCGCCGCGCAGGATGTAGGCGGCGATGGCCGTCGCCGCGCCCTTGGCCTCGTCGAGCGCCTGCGCCCGGTCCTGGGCGATGGCACCGATGCCGAAGACCCAGGTCTCCACCTCGTTGGGATTGCGACCGGCGGCCTCGGCGCCCTCCCGCACCCAGCGCATGCCATCCTGGACTACCTCTGGGCTGAGGCCGACGTTGACCCAGGCGATGTCCGCCAGTCGGCCGGCGAGCCGGAGCGCCTTCGGACCGCTGCCCGCGATGCAGATCGGTACGTGGCTGGGTGCGCCGTGGACGGTCATCGTGCCGCCAGGAACCGGCACGCGCTGGCCGTCCAGGAGGGCTCGAATCTCCTGCACGGCCTCGCCTAGCTTCTCCAGGCTGGCCGGCGGAGCTCCGGCGTGTCGGACGCCGCTGTTGCCGGTGCCGAGGCCGAGGAAGATCCGGCCGGGCGCAAGCTGGCTCAGCGCGGCGGTCAGGTTCGCCAGAATGAGCGGATGGCGCGTCTGCGCGTTCGAGACACCCGTCCCCAGCCGGACGCGGCTGGTGTTCTGGGCGGCCAGCGTCAGGGCGATGAACGGATCGTAGCAGAGCGACGGGGAGTCGCATAGACCGACGAGGTCGAAGCCCTGCTCCTCACCCAGGCGGGCCAGCGCCCCGACCCTTCCGAGATCCCGTCCGAAGAAGATGTAGCCGAAACGCATGGCCGTCTCCCGAGGTCGTGTCGTGCCGCCAGCTACTCCGGCAGGGGCTGGCCCCGTGTCTCGGGGGCGATCCAGCCGACGATCAGGCCGAGCAGGTAGATCGCGGCGATGACGGTCGCCGCGAGGGCGAAACTGCCGGAGAACGCAACCACCAGCAGGCCAGCCACGTACGGTCCGGCCGCGGAGACGATGCGGGCGGCGTTGAAGCAGAAGCCGGCCCCGGTGGTGCGGAGCTTGGTGGGATACAGCTCGCTGAAGTACGGGACGAACACAGCAAAGATGCCGTTGTTGAAGACGCCGAAGAGGGGGACCAGGAGCAGCATGCTGGTGTAGTCTCGCGAGAGGGTGAAGACCAGCGGGATAACGATCAGGTTGCCGAGCGCCGCGATCAGGAAGGCAGATCGGCGCCCGACAATGTCGGCCAGCCAGGCGACGCCAAGGAGGCCGACCAGGGCGCCCAGGTTCAGGGCCATGGCGATGTAGCTCACCTGGGCGACGACCTGGGGAGGCGGTGTGCCCTGAGCGGCGAGAATCTGGCTGGCCATGGCTGGTACCCAGGTCTGGGTGCCCCAGAAGCCGAAGGTGGCAGCGAAGCACATCAGCGAGGCGATCACCGTGCGACGCAGGAGCTTGCCCTGGAAGAGCTGCGGCAGGGTTAAGGCCATCAGCTCACGGTCGGCCTCGCTCTGGACGCCCCGGCGGCGGATCTCCGCCCGCTGGCGATGGACGTTGAGCCACGGCTCTGGCTCCTTGATCCGCAGCCGGATCAGGAGCGCCAGGATGGCCGGGGCGATTCCGACGAGGTAGACCCAGCGCCAGCCGATCGGACCGACGGTGAGGTTGATCAGCGCGGCGGCAAAATAGCCGACGCTAAAGGCGCTCATCATGATGCCGCCGGCCTTGGCGCGGCCGTGCGCCGGCCAGGTCTCCGCGATCAGCGCCGAGCCAGCCGCCCACTCGCCACCGATCCCGAGCGCCGTAATGAAGCGAAAGATCGCCACGTGCCACCAGGTCTGAGAGACGGCGACGAGGCCGGTGAAGATGGCGTAGACGAGAATCGTCAGCACCATCGTCCGAGACCGGCCGAGATAATCGCCGACGACGCCGAACAGCATGCCACCCAGGCCCCAGCCGACGAGGAAGATGGCGACGATGATACCGCCGTAGTAAGGGATGTCAGCAGGCTGGGAGGCCGGGCCGAGCAGCTCGACCATCATGGGCCGAAGGGTCAGGATGTACAGGTTGGTGTCCATCGAGTCGAACATCCAACCAAGAAAGGCGGCCAGCAGGACCCACCACTGGTAGCGGCTCACGTCGCGGTCCCAGGGAACGCTCGTCGAAACGGTGGCATTTGCCGTCGCCATGAGACCCTCCTGTTCAATCATGACTGGTCCGCCGCGGCAGTGGTCGTTCGTCACTCAGCATAAGGGCGGGGATCACCGTTGTCAACGGGATTGAAGGGCAGGGGTGCGCCCGAGAAATGTTGCAGACCAC
>JADZDV010000143.1 GCA_020850915.1 Chloroflexota bacterium
CGTTCGAGGACGCGCTGGGCATCACCGGCTATCTGAACGAGCTGGGCATCAGCGACGCCTACGCCTCGCCGTTCCTGCGCGCGCACGAGGAGAGCACCCACGGCTATGACATCTGCGATCACAATGCGCTGAACCCCTCTATCGGCACCGAGCAGGACCTCGCTCGCTGGTCCGAACAGCTCCAGCGACGCCAGATGGGGCTCATGCTGGACGTCGTGCCGAATCACATGGGGATCGGCCAGACGGCGAACAGTTGGTGGCTGGACGTCCTGGAGAACGGGCCGAGCTCGTCCTACGCGAGCTTCTTCGACATCGACTGGCAGCCGCTCAAGGCGGAGCTGGCCAACAAGGTGCTGCTGCCGGTTCTCGGCGGCCAGTACGGCGAGGTGCTGGAGAACGGCGAGCTCGTCCTTCGCTACGAGAACGGCACCTTCACGATCAACTACTACGACCACCAGTTGCCTATCGCGCCGCGCTCGAGCGGCCGGATCCTGGCCGGCCCGCTGGAGGCGCTCCGGGCACAGCTCCCGCGCGACGACGAGGCGCTCGTGGAGCTGGAGAGCATCAACACGGCCATCAGCCACCTCCCACGTCGAACCGAGACCGAGCCGGAGAAGATCGCCGAGCGCAATCGCGAGAAGGAGGTCATCAAGCGGCGCCTGGCTGCCCTGTACGACGCATCGCCGGAAGTCCGGAAGGAGCTGGAGGCGGCCGTCGAGCGAATCAACGGCTGCAAGAGCGATCCGGGCAGCTTTGACGAGCTGGACGCCCTGCTCGGTGCGCAGGCGTATCGCCTGAGCTTCTGGCGCGTCGCCGCCGAGCAGATCAACTACCGCCGCTTCTTCGACGTCAACGACCTGGCGGCCATTCGCATGGAGCGGCCGGAGGTCTTCCACGCCACCCACCGCCTCGTGCTGCGGCTCCTGCGCGAGGGGAAGGCGACCGGGCTCCGGCTTGACCACCCCGACGGCCTCTGGAACCCTCGCCAGTACTTCGAGCGTCTCCAGACGGCCTACGTTCTGGAGCGGGGCCGCCAGGGGCTTTCTGAGGTGGAACCTGGCAGCGAGGCGGCGGCCGGGACCCTCGAGCAACTGGACCATCCGCCGCCGGAGGTGGCCAGGATCGCCGCCGCGCTGCCGCTTTACCTCGTGGTTGAGAAGATCCTCGAGCCTGGGGAGCCGCTGCGCGACGACTGGCAGGTGCACGGAACGGTCGGCTACGAGTTCTTGAACAGCGTGGGCGGGCTGTTCGTCAACCCGGCCGCCGCCCGCGCGTTCGACGAGATCTACAGTCGCTTCGTCGATGTCCGACTCCAGTACGCCGAGGTGCTCAACGCCAGCAAGAAGATGATCATGCTGATCTCGCTGGCGAGCGAGGTGAACGTCCTGGCGGCGCAGCTCAGCAGCGTCTCGGAGCGCAACCGTCGCCTGCGCGACTTCACGCTGGTCACCCTGGCGTTCGCCATCCGCGAGGTCATCGCGGCGCTGCCGATCTACCGCACCTACAGCACCTGCGAGGGCGCCATCACGGAGCCCGATCGCCAGGCGGTGGAGGCCGCCATCGCCGATGCCAGGCGGCGTAATCCACGGACCGCCTCCCAGGTGTTCGACTTCATCCGGGCGCTGCTCCTGCTCGAGTTCCCGGCCGGCGACGCTCCCGAGACGCGCCAGCAGCAGTGCGCGTTCGTCATGAAGTTCCAGCAGACCACCGGGCCGGTGATGGCGAAGGGTGGCGAGGACACCGCCTTCTACCGCTACAACCGCCTGATCGCCCTGAACGAAGTCGGCGGCTCACCAGACCGCTTCGGCACGAAGCCAGCCGTCTTCCACGCTCAGAACGCCGAGCGGGCTCGTCGCTGGCCGTCTTCCATGCTCACGACCTCCACGCACGACACGAAGCGTGGCGAGGATGTCCGCGCCAGGATCTCCGTGCTCACGGAGATGCCGCGGCTCTGGCGCGCCGCGCTCGGTCGCTGGAGTCGCTCCAACCGACGCAGGCGCACGGTAGCCCAGGGCCAGGCTGCTCCGGATCCGAACGACGAGTACCTGCTGTACCAGACCCTGGTAGGCCTCTGGCCGTTCGAGCCGGTCTCGGCGGACGAGCATCGACAGCTCATCGAGCGGGTCCAGGTGTATATGGCCAAGGCCTCGCGTGAAGCCAAGCTGTACACGAGCTGGATCAACCCCAACGAGGCCTATGACCGGGCGCTGTCCGACTTCGTGGCGGCGATCCTCGAGGACTCCGACAGCAACCTCTTTCTGTCGGATTTCCGCGGCTTTCAGCGGACGGTCGCCTACTTCGGCGTCTTCAACTCACTGGCTCAGACGCTGCTCAAGCTGACGTCGCCCGGCGTGCCTGACGTGTACCAGGGTAGCGAGCTGTGGGATCTCAGCCTGGTGGATCCGGACAACCGTCGCCCGGTGGACTTCGGCCAACGGATCGAACTGCTGCGCAACCTGCGAGCCCGGATGCATGAGGAGGGGGCTCTGGCCCGGCTGGCCGCGGAGCTGCTGAGCGCCCCAGACGATGGCCGGGTCAAGCTGTTCACCATCCTGCGGGCGCTGCGCTATCGCCAGGCCAACGCCGACCTCTTCCAGGCTGGTGGCTATCAGCCGCTCAAGGCTGCCGGTACAGCGCGCGACCACGTCGTCGCGTTCTCACGCCGGCTGGATGAGCGGGAAGCGCTCGTCGTGGCGCCGCGCCTGGTCTGCACGCTGGCGAACGGCCAGCTTCAACCGCCGACCGGCGAGCGCTGGGGCCAGACGCTGCTCGGACTCCCCCGCGATCGCGCCGGCGCCTTCTTCCGCAACGTCCTGACCGGCGAGCTGCTCGCCGTCGAACAGAACGGCGAGCGCGCTCCGTCCGGCCGCGATGGCCAGACGAGGCCAACAACCTACCTCCGCCTCGCCGACGTCCTGGCGAGCTTTCCGGTGGCCCTGCTCGAACGGGAGCGTTCATGATCGATCCATCCGGCACTGCCGGGCGCGGAGTCCAGCCGCGTCATCGCCTGAGCGGGATCCTGCTGCATCCCACCTCTCTGCCCGGGCCGCACGGCGTCGGCGACCTGGGCGACGAGGCCTACCACTTCGTGCGCTGGCTCGAGGCCGCCAGACAGCGCCTCTGGCAGATCATGCCCCTCGGCCCGCCTGGCTTCGGCCATTCGCCGTACGCTGCCCGCTCCGCGTTCGCCGGCAACCCGCTGCTGATCTCGCTGGACCGCGCCGTCGAGCGGGGCTGGCTTCGACTGGACGAGAGCGCCGGCTGGGAGGGCTCGCCTGGTGCGCCGGTCGCGTTCCGCGGCGCCGAGCAGTTCAAGGCCGAGCGGCTCGAGCGGGCATTCACGCGCTTCTCCCAGGCCGGGGGGCAGGAGCAAGCCGACTTCGGAGCCTTCCGAGAGCGGGGACGGGACTGGCTCGACGACTTCGCCCTGTTCACCGCGCTCAAGCAGGCCCACGGTGGCGCCGCCTGGTTCGACTGGGACGAGGACGTTGTGCTGCGCCGGCCGGCAGCGCTCACGCGGGCGCGCAAGGAGCTGAGCCACGCTGTGCAGGTGGCGACGTTCGGGCAGTTCCTCTTCTTCCAGCAGTGGAGCGAGCTGAAGCGCTTCGCCAATGAGCGCGGCATTCGGATCGTGGGCGACATTCCCATCTTCGTGGCGGAAGACAGCGCGGACGTCTGGGCCCATCGCGACGTCTTCTACCTGAACGAGCGCGGTCGCCCCACTGTCGTCGCCGGCGTGCCGCCGGACTACTTCAGCCCCACCGGGCAGCGCTGGGGCAACCCGCTCTACAACTGGGATTGTCTGGCCGAGCGGGGGTACGACTGGTGGGTCTCCCGCTTCCGCGCCACCCTGGAGCTGGTGGACATCATCCGCCTGGACCACTTCCGCGGCTTCGTCTCGTATTACGCCGTCCCCGCCGAGCACGAGACCGCGGAGCGGGGCGACTGGCGCCCAGGTCCCGGCAGCGCGCTGTTCAGGGCGGTCCAGGAGCGTCTGGGGAACGTGCCGATCATTGTGGAAGACCTCGGCGAGATCACGCCGGAGGTCGAGCAACTGCGCGACGAGCTCGGCTTCCCTGGCATGAAGGTGCTCCAGTTCGCATTTGGCGAAGAGGCCAGTGGCCCGCCAACCGGACGAAACCTCTTCCTGCCGCACAACTACAGCCAGGATTGCGTCGTCTATACCGGGACGCACGACAACGACACCACGCGCGGCTGGTGGGAGACCCGCTCCGAGGCCGAGCGCCACGCCGTGCTGCGCTACCTTGGCAAGGACGGCCACGACATCGTCTGGGACCTGGTGCGCCTGGCCCTTGGCTCGGCCGCCGACACGGCGATCTTCCCGATCCAGGACGTCCTGGACCTGGGCAGCGATGCGCGCATGAACCTGCCCGGCTCAGGTGAGGGCAACTGGGCCTGGCGCTACTACCCGGGCCAGGTCAACGGCGGCCACGCCGCCCGCCTGGCCGAGCTGACCGCCGTGTACGGCCGGGCACCAGGGGCAGTGGCCGGTGGCTCGTGACAGCCATGGTTGGCGAACCGTCAGGCCTCAGCGCTGGTGGCGCTCTCCAGGACGACCGAGATGTCCGGTCCGCGGCTCAATGTGTTGTGAATGGTGCAGGCACTCGCGACGCGCAGGACCCGCGTCCGCTGAGCCTCGTCGAGGTCGCCGTCCACCAGTAGCCGCACGACGATCCGGTCGTACCGGGACGGGGCCTTGTGGTGCTCGGCCTCGAGCTCTACGCGCAGCCAGCGGATCGGCAGGGCGCGAATGAGCTCGTGGTTCAGCAGTGTGCCGGCGGTACAGGCGCCCAGCGCCATGAGCAGCAGCTCGCCCGAGCGTAGCCCGGCCTCGCCCCCCTCGACCGAGCGGTCGATAACCAGCTCATGCTGCCTGGCCCGAGCGACGAGCTGCTGGTTCGGCCCCCACTCCACGCTCACCGAGACCATGCACCCTCCCGCTCCGCGCCTGCTCCCGCGTGGTCAAGCGCCGCCTGCCGGCTTGCTGCCGCGCGACCCCTCCTGACGTCAGGATGACACCGGCGATTGGGATGCCCGGCTCCGGGAGGACTGGGGCGGTCTAACCACGAGGCCTCCCCGGCGGCCCGATCGCGGTTGAGCAGCACACCTCTCTTCTGTACTCGAACGTCCTTCACCGACGCGAGCCCCCGCGGAGGCTGAAGCCCAGGCATGTCAGGAGCAGGCTGGCCGCGGCCAGCAGTGGCATGAGCCCCTCCGCGGCCCCGGTGCGCGGGAGCTGGGCTGGCGCAGCCGGCCGCGTGGCTGATGTGGCCGCCGGCGGGGCGACTGTCGGCTGCGCCGCTGGCGTGGCGGGCACGCTGGCCACCGCCTCGATCTCGAACAGGACGAACTGGTTGATCTGGACGCTCCCGGCGTTGCTGAAGTTGTCGTCGCTGATCAGCAGAAGGGTGGGGTTGCCGTTCGGCAGACGCGGGCCGAGGGTCATGCCTTCGAGATTGTCGGGCCTGACGCCGACGTCGGACAGGCGGACCAGCGGCGTCTTGCTGGCCAGCGTGCCGGCGAAGGGCCGCGGCAGCGCAGCCAGATCCCCGGTGCTGGTAGCGCCCGCCAGGCTCACTCCGAAGACTGCCACGTTGTTGCCCGAGCCGACCACGTATGAGCGCTCCATGATCAGCAGGTCGAACTCCGGCCAGACGTGCTTCACCGCGAGCACTGCCGAGACGCCGTTATCGGCCGAGCCAGTCGGCGGGTCTGGCGTGGCGAAGATCGGCTCCGTGCGATACGCCACTTCGGCGCCCGGTTGCCAGCCGCTCGCCGCGAGGTCGTAGCGCAGGATTCGAACGACCGTGCCCTCGCGCTGGGTTGACAGCGGGCCGTCCTGGACCAGAGCCTGTTCGTTGGCGACGAAGAGCGACCGCCCGTCCGGCGTAATCGAGGCGCCCTCGAACGCCAGGTTGCTTCGCGCGCCGCGCGTCTGGACGGGCCGGTCGTCCGGGCCCGGGTGAGTATCGGGCACGAAGCGCTCGGGAATGGACAGCTCGCCCAGCAGCGTGCCGTCCAGCGCGTACCGGCGGAGCCACGGGCGCGCCTGCGAGCCTCGCTCCGAAGAGAGGACCAGGTCGCGATCGGGCGTGAGGACGATCTCCTCGAGGTCGGACTCGTTGCGAGGGAACGGCTGGATGCCGGGGGTGCCGGCGTCGCTATCGAGCGTCGTCACATCGACCACCCGGACGTCGCCGATACCGCTCGGCCCGGTATCGATCTCCAGGGTGTAATACCGGGGCGCGCTCACCTCGCCCCGGTCGTCGGAGACGGCGTAGTAGACGTTCTGCTGGGCGTCATAGGCGATGCCAGAGAGGCCGCCCACGGTCGTGTCGCGGAAGGCGCGGCCACTGGCGAAGCTGTACTGTCCGAGCAGCTTGAGGCGGCCCTCCGCCTGGACGGGCTGCGCGAACGGCGCGATCGGGAGCGCCAGCAGTCCGAGCAGCAGGGTTGGGGCAGTCACGGCCGCGATCGGTCGGAGGAGGAAACGGCGCATGGACGCTCCGCGTTGACAGAGTAGAGGCCGCCGGGTCCGCTGGTAGTCTGCCCAACTGGGGCGGCGTCGTCAAGGAGGGCCGCCGGACAGGGGCGAGGCTGACGAACGCCATTCCGATCCGGGACATTCGTCAGCAGAGCCTGGCGGGCGAGACGGATATGCTCTAGGTGTCGGGAGTGCAGACGGTCCCGACGACGAAGCGGGGAGTACGTAGGACATGCGAGGCAACAAGCGAGCCACGCACCTGGTCCTGGGAGTCCTTCAGGTGGACAGGATCGGCGCGACCCACCGCGGCAAGTAGGCGGGAATGGTTACCCCGGGTGAGCCTGAGCGCCACCCAGCCCTGGAAGCACGATCCCCGAGACCGAGAGCCGCGTGACACCACGAACATCCACCGCGGGGCGGGCGCTCGTAGCGCCCGCCCCGCTTTTTGCGCGCGGAGCATGGTCGGGCACCCCATGCTCCGCTGTGCGATGATGCGGGACGGTATGAGGATCGCAATCGCCCTGCTGGCGCTCGTGCTCGCGATGATCCCTCTCATACTGGCGGCGCTGCTAGGGTTTGCCAGCCCTGGCATCCGGGTGTCGCCGGCGGCTGGCCCGAGTCCGGATTCTCGGATGCTCGCGTTCAGCCTGGCGACGCTCGCCATCGCTACGATCGGCCTGCGCGGCGCGCTGGTCAGCCGCCGCGGCCCGGGGTCGTCAGCCGGGATGCTGCTCCTGTTCGTCGCGGCGAGCGGGATCGCGGTCGTGGCGCTGCTGACCGGTCTGCTCGGATGGCTGGCTCCCTCGATCGTCCTGTTCGCCGGACTCGGCTTCTTCGCCCTGGCCGAGCGAGACCGGGCCCGCGCGGAGACCTGAAACAGAGCCCCCTGAGACGACGCCCTTGAGACGACGCCGCGGCGCTCTCAGCCGCCTCGGTTGTACCTCACCACGGTGGTGTCTTCCACCGTCACCAGGCCCTCGTGGACCAGACCGGAGATGTCCGGCAGGAGCCGCTCGACCAGCTCGGGCCGGTCCACCCAGGTGATGACGAGCGGCAGCGGCGAGGCGAGGTCAGCCAGCCCGGCGCGGTGGATGCGGCTGTGGACGCCGAAGCCAGCCAGGCCACGGGTGACCATGGCGCCCGCCGCGCCCTCAGACCGCAGCTTCTCGAGGATCGTCATGTAGAGGGAATGGCCGTGCAGGCTGTCGCTCTCGTCCACGTAGATCTGCACTCGCTTGCACGGTCCGGTGATGTCCATCCTGTTGCCCTCCCGGCGCAGCCAGCGCGCCCGCGAGCCAGCTCACCGCTGTGCGTGTCAGAGTCGCTGCGCCAGGCCGATGCCGGCCAGCACACCCACCATGCCTAACAGCACACTCCCGCCCAGGTACCAGAGGCCGGCCAGGTAGGCGCCATCCCGGATGAGGGCCGCCGCCTCGAAGGTGTAGCTCGAAAACGTCGTGTAGGCGCCCAGGAAACCGGTTGCGAAGAACAGCCGCCAGAGGGGATTCACGGCCAGCCGCTCGGTGGCGAGCGTGAGGAAGAAGCCGATCGCCAGGCTGCCACTCACGTTGACAAGCATGGTGCCGTGGGGGAACCCGGCGCCGAGGCGGTCGGCGACGTACAGGCCGACCAGGTAGCGAGCGTTGGCGCCGAGCACGGCGCCGACCGAGATGACCAGGTACGGCACGAGCTGATCTCCATCCATCACTGCTCAATTGTGGGCGAACGGATGGGGCAGAGGGAAGAGGCGCCCCTCCAGGCGCTAGTCGAACAGGCCGGCGATGCTGGCGGCGCGCGAGGGCTGGCGGCTGGCGTGGAGGGCGGTGGCGCGCTGGCGGGAGCGCCGGCGAACCTGCATCGTCCCGCCCAGCACCAGCACGAACAGCAACGCGGAGACCAGGACGATCGTGGCGCCGGAGGAGACGTCGAAGACGACGCTGGAGAAGACGCCCGCCAGGCCGGTTAGCACGCCGATCACGGTCGAGAGCCAGAGCATCGTCGAGAAGCTATCGGTCAACAGCCGGGCGACGATGGCCGGGATGACGATCGCGGCGGCAATCAGCGTGACGCCCATCACCTGCATCGAAGCGATGATCGTCGCCGCCAGGAGCAGCGAGAAGCCGGCTTCCAGCAGGGTGGTGTTCACGCCATAGAACCGCGCAACCTCCGGATCGAACGTCATGAAGAGCAGCCGCTTGTAGAGCAGGGCGATCATCAGCACGGCGACGATCGACACCGCCAGCACGGCGATGACATCGGCGTCGGTGACACCCAGGATGTTCCCAAACAGGGCTGCCTCGAAGTTCTTGGTGAAGCGCCGGGTGCGGCTGATCAGGGCGACGCCGATGGCGAAGCTGGCCGTCGTCACGATACCGATAGCAGCGTCGGCGGCGATCTGGCGCTTGCGGGCAGTGGCGCTGATGAGCAGCGCCGAGATGAAGCCCCACAGCCCGGCGCCCAGGTAGAAGTTGAGGTTCAGCACGTAGCTGACCACCGCCCCGCCAAAGACCGCGTGCGAGAGGCCATGCCCGATGTAGCTCATCCGCCGCAGGACGATGAACACCCCCACCAGGCCGCACAGGCCGCCGACCAGCCCGGCGGCCAGCAAGCCGCGGGTGAAGAACTCGTACTTGAAGAAATCAAGCGGAGACACGGGTCTCTCCCGACCGGCTATTGTGGCCCTCGCGGGCGCGCAGGGCGCTGAGCTTGTCTGCCACGACGATCATGCCGCCCTCGCGGAGCACCACCATCTCGGAGCCATAGGTCCGGCTCAGGATGTCCGGCGTGAAGACGTCGTCCGGATGGCCCTCGGCCAGAATGCGACCGTTCATGCAGACCACCCAGGGGAGATGGGCGGCGACGGAGTTCAGGTCGTGCGTCGAGAGGAAGATCGTCATCCCCTCGGCGTTGAGGTCGCTCAGCAGGTGGAGCACCTCGTGGCGGGTCTTGATGTCCGCCCCGGTCGTCGGCTCGTCGAGCAGGAGCAGCCGCGGCTCTCGAATGAGGGCGCGCGCCAGAAAAACGCGTTGCTGCTGGCCGCCGGAGAGGTCGCGAATGTGCCTGCGGGCCGTCTCGGCGATGCCGAGCCGCTCGAGCAGCCCGTGCATGCGGGCCCGCTCGCGCCGGCTGGACCACGGCAGCAAGCTCGACTCCGCGGCCAGCCCCATCATGACAACCTGCTCCACGGTCGCTGGAAAGCCCCAGTCGATCGTCTCGAGCTGGGGGACGTAGCCGATCCGCGCCCGGCCGCCGCGCCGGTCGACCGGCTCGCCACCCACCCGGACCGCGCCGCCGTAGCGATCGACGACGCCGAGGATCGAACGGATGAGGGTCGTCTTCCCCGAGCCGCTCGGCCCGACGACACCGGCGAACTGGCCGGCCTGGATGGTGAGGTCGACGTCCTGGAGCACCGGACGACCGTCGTAGCCACAGGTGAGGCCGCGGATCTCGACGAGCGGGGCGCCGGTGACCGGGCTGGGAGCGATCTGCATGGTGTATCCCAATCGGGCCGCGAGGGCCGCCGCGCCTGGCGGCAGCCACGCGCTATTGCAACGAGTTGCAAGGAGAGTCTACGGGATGGCGAGGCGCCGGGACGAGAACGCCGGCCTGTTGCCAGCCCGGAGCGATCGCCGCCCCGTCCCGCGGATATGTGTTATTGTAGGCTACGGTTATTGCAAGTACTTGCGATAACGCGAGGTGTTCCGATCCTCCTGCCGGCCTGGTCGGCATGAAAGGTATGCAGGGCATGACCCCACGTCCTCGAACGTCCGTCCTGTCGCTGGCGCTCGTGCTTGCGCTGGCGCTCTTCTCGTGGCCGAGTGTCGGGCCGGTCTTCGGCCAGACGCCAGCGTCGGTGAACGTCGTCACCACGGTGGCGCCGCTGGCTAACATCGCGCTCAACGTCGGCGGCACGCGGGTCAACCTGAAGCAGATCATTCCCGATGGCACCGACTCGCACACGTTCGAGCCGGCGCCCAGCGACGCGCTGGCGCTCTCGAACGCCGATCTCATCGTCGTGAACGGCCTGCACCTGGAGGGCACGACGCTGAAGATGGCCGAGGCAAACAAGAAGCCGACCGGGCGTATTCTTCTTCTGGGAGACAACACGATCACCCGCGACCAGTGGCTCTTCGACTTCAGCTTCCCGGAAGCAGGGGGCGATCCCAATCCGCATCTCTGGATGAACCCGGCGTACGCGATGCACTATGCCGAGCTGATCCGGGATCAGCTCGTCGAGATCGACCCGGCGAACGCGGCGTACTACCAGGACAACACGGACCGCTTTCTGGCGAAGGGTGCGCAGCTCGATCAGGCGATTCTGACCTCGATCCAGACAGTCCCGGAGAAGAACCGCAAGCTGCTGACCTACCACGACTCGTTCGCCTACTTTGCGCCGCGATACGGCATGACGGTGATCGGCGCGATCCAGCCGTCTGACTTTGCCGAGCCGACCCCGCGCGAGGTCGCGGCGCTGATCGAGCAGCTCAAGACGGAGCAGGTGCCGGCGATCTTCGGCTCGGAGGTGTTCCCCTCGAAAGTGCTGGACCAGATCGGCAAGGAGGCAGGAGTGACCTTCGTCAGCACCCTACGTGACGACGACCTGCCCGGCGCGCCGGACGCGCCAGAGCACAGCTACATCGGCATGCTCCAGGAAGACGTGGTCACGATGACCGAGGCGCTCGGTGGCGACGCCAGCGCCGTGAAGGCGATCGATCCGACCAACACCTTTGCGCCCTGACGGCCCTCTGGTCAGCCGCCGACCTCCAGACCGACCAGGCCCAGCAGGGTGATGAGCAAGTAGATCGTCGAGAGCAGGGTCACGAAGCTGACGATCGCCCAGCCGACGAGGTTGTAGAGGCGGCCGTTGACGTGGGGGCCCATCACCTCAGGGTCGTTGACCAGACGGAGGATGGTGACCAGGACGATCGGCAGGAGCAGGCCGTTGAGGACCTGGGTGTAGACGAGCAGGGAGATGACGTTCAGGCCGGGCCACAGGGCGACGGCGGCGCCAACGGCGATCAGAAGGGTGAACAGGCCGAGGAAGACGGGCGCTTCGCGGAAGCTCTGGGAGACGCCGTGCTCGAAACCGAACGCCTCCGTGACGGTGTACGCCGTGGCCAGCGGCAGCACGCCGGCGGCCAGCATGGAGGCGCCGAAGAGGCCGGCGCCGAAGATGTACGGCGCGAGCGGCCCGGCCAGCGGTCCAAGCGCCACGGCGGCGTCTTTCGCGGTCTCGACGTGGAGCCCGGTCGCGAAGAGGGTGGCGCCAGTGGCCACGATGATGAAGCCGGCGATCACATCGGAGAACAGAGCGCCGCTGTAGGCGTCCAGCCGCACGGCTGCCAGTTCGGTCTGGCGCCCCCGCTCGGCTACAGCGGACTGGAAGTAGACCTGCATGTAGGGCGTGATGGTCGTGCCGACCATGGCGATGAAAAGCGTCAGGTAATCGGCGCTGAACTGAAGGTTGGGACGGGCCACTGCACGCCCCACCTCGGTCCAGTCCGGGCGCGCAAGGACGGCTGCCGCCGGGTAGGTGAAGAAGACGAGGGTCAGTCCCAGAAAGAGCTTCTCAACCCGCTGGTAGGAGCCACGAGAGATGAGCAGCCAGAGCAGGAGGGCCATGGCTGGAATGGCCACCGCGCGGGGGATGCCGAACAGCTCGGCCGCGGCGCCGATGCCGGCGAACTCCGAGACGACGAGGCCGCCGTTGGCGACCAGGAGCGTGGCCATGACGAACGCCGCCGTGCGGACGCCCAGCTCCTCACGCACGAGATCGGCGAAGCCTTTGCCGGTGACGGCGCCCATCCGGCCGGCCATCTCCTGGATGACGGCGAGGCCGACGGTGACCAGGACGAGCGCCCAGAGCAGGGAGAAGCCGAGCGAGGCGCCAACGGAGGCGTAGGTGGCGATGCCACCGGCGTCGTTGCCGGCATTGGCGGCGATCAGGCCGGGGCCGAGGAGGGCCAGCAGCGCCAGCGGCCGGCGCCGAGCGGCGCCGCGCGCGTCGCTGGCCGTGATCTGGCGGCTGGCCGCCGCGGGAGCCGCCGGGCTAGCCGGCTCGTTCACTGGCGGAACCGGCGCCGGCGACGCTCCACGTCCGGGCAGAGCACTTCGATCGCGTCGTCGATCAGGACCACGCCGAGGATCTGGCCGGCGGCGTCCAGGACGGCCACGTCCGAGAGGTCGTACTCCGCCATGCGGTACGCCACCTCGCGGGCTGACTCGTCAGCCCGAGCCACGGGACGGTCCGGCTCGCAGAGCTGGCGCAGCGGGGTCTCCGGCGCCGCGAGGACGAGGTCTCGCAGATCGATGCTGCCGACAAGCTGCCCGCTCGTCGCCGACGGGACGGCAGAGACGTGAGCGAGCGGGTCCGGCGGCTCCTCGAGGCTCCGCAGGCGGGCGATCGCCTCCGCGGCGGTGAGGTCCGCGGACAGCGTAACGAAGTCGGTGGTCATCAGCCCGGCAGCGCTGTCCTCGTCGTAGGTGAGCAGCTCGCGGACGTCCTCTGACTCATCCGGCTCCATGAGGCCGAGCAGCGCCTCGGCGTCCTCCGGAGGCAGGTCCGCGAGGACGTCTGCCGCGTCGTTGGGATCCATCGCTTCGAGAATGTCGGCTGCCCGCTCGCGGTCCAGCGCGCTGAGGTGGTCGGCGGCCCGCTCGGCGGTCAGCTCCTGGACCGTGTCGGCGGCCGTCTCGTCGTCCAGCGAGGCCAGGATCTCCTGGCCTTGACGCAGCGAGAGACCCTCCACGAGGTGGGCGATCTCCACGGGGTGCAGGCGCGCCACCCGGTCGTGGGGCGAGCGCAGGCGGACCATCGGGACGTCTGTCGCGAACGACTCGACGTCCTCCCAGTCGATCAGGCGCCGGCCTTCGAAGCGGGCCGCCAGCCCCGCGGGACCCAGCCGGCGGAGCAGCCCCTGGGCGCTGACGTCCACCGCCATGAGGCGGTAGCGGCCGTCCACCAGGGTGAGCTCGAGGTCGTTGGCCCGCACGACGCGATGGCCGTCCACGTCAATGAGCTGCTTGTCTAACACGTCGCGACGCAGAAGCACCTCGCCTTCGCGTCGCTCGAACGGCTGGAGGTTGACCGTGAAGGTGCGCAGGCGGGCGCCGCCCACGGAGATATCCTGGATCTGCCCGGCGTCAAGATAGAAGTCGCGCCGGCTCTGTCGGGCGACGAGGCCGCTGATGGGCGGATGCGGCTCGCTGCCGAAGCGGATGATGACGTCTCGAATGGTTGCGAGTCGTCCGCCCTGGGCGTCGAGCACCGGTCGCCCGAGCACCTGAGACAGGTACAGACCGGGCGCGCCCACGCGTGACTGGTCGCTGGCCTTGAGGGCACGCACCAGGAGGTCCTCTTTCTGCCTGCCAGTCCACCGGAACGGCGCGGCGTCGGCTCCGGCGGCTTCCGGTGGATTGTACGCCCCAACGAATCGTCCCCGGGGAGCGCTGACCGGCGGCGTCGAGCCGACCGGGTCTGTTGGTGAGGACCACCGGCATGACGCATACTCAGACCAGTGATCGATCCACCTCTCGCTCGCGCGCGGCGCCGCCGGGCCTCTCCTTCACGCCGCGCTCGCGCGTCGTCGGCCCTGTCCTTCCTGTCCGCGCTGGCGCTCTGCCTCGGCCTGCTGCTGCCGTCCGTCTCCTGGGCGACGGGCGAGATTGCTCGTGACGGGGAGATCGCCGATGCGCCGGACCTGGCCAGTCCTTCGGCCTGGCCGCCAGCGCTGCCCCGCCAGACGGATGCCCTGAACGGCAAGTTCGTCATCTTGAACATGCATGGCCTGCTGTTCCAGGACAGCCTGGCGGACGTGGATGAGGATCTGGCGTACGCCCAGTGGCTCAACGCCGGGATCGTGCGCGTCTTCGCGACCGATGCCAATCAGCACGTTGACTGGGATGGCGATCGCCTTGCCGAGAGGATCGCCCAGATGGCGCCCGCCCTGCGCAGGTCCGGGATCAAGCTGATCGTCGCGATCGTCAACAACCACCAGGAAGTCCCCGGGGAAGTCCCCGAGGCGTCTGGCTGGATGGACGGCTATCACCAGCTTCTTCTTCCTTTCTATACCGACCTGTGGCGTGGCGCCTATCTCTCGTTCATGCGGGGTCTGGTGGAGTCGGTGAACCGGCGCGGTGCGCGGGATGTCGTCTTTGCCTGGGAGCTTGGCAACGAGCTGCACACGCCGCGTGAGCCGCGCGCGGTCATGACGTTCATCAACCAGGCCGCGGCGGAGCTGCGTAAGCTCGATCCAGCGGCGCGTATCCTGGCCGGCACGATGGGGGCCAACCACCTCGAGCCCGGTGTCCAGGACTCGGCGATCGCCCGTGCCCTGTACTGCCATGGGCCGATCTCCGCCTACACCCTCCATACCTACGACTGGCTGGACGAGGACCGTTGGGGCGACATGCCGATCCACTGGGACTTGCAGCATATCGTGAACCAGCCGTGCGCCAACGGGCGGTACCTGCCGGTGATCGTCGAGGAGCTGGGGACGTCCCGGCAATTGCCGGGTGTCTATGCCGCCGACGACGAAGGCCGGCGCTTCCAACAGGAGATGAACCAGATTCGGATGGTGCTCGAGTACGATGGCGTGATCGGGATCGGCGTCTGGTCCGCACAGAGCCCCCGGGTGCTGGACATCTCGCGCTTCGACTATCGCCGCGGGTTGACCTCGTACGGCTCTGACGCCCTTGGCGGGGGGAGCTGCTACCGGATCGACCCGGATGCGCCGTACGGTGCTCGCTGCATGCTGGAGCGGGTGATCCAGCGCCTGCCCGCGCTCGACTGAGCGCCAGCATCGGGGAGCCTCGCGGCCAGAATGACACGGAAACGTCGCGCGCGTCGCACGCGTCGCGTGATCGAGCCGTAGCCGTCGCGAGACAAAACCGGATTGACAGGATGCTCCAGACGTCATAAAATCGCCATGCTTTTCAGCCCCGAGTCGCTGGTATGGGGGAAATGCACGGGTTCTGTCTCTTCGCGTGTGTGCTGCCGTCCTCCGGCAGCGTGGCCTGCCCTGGGCCGGGACACTGGTGACCACATCCCCTGTTCGATGACTCACGACATTCGCTTGCGCGTCGCCGCGCGGCGGTCTGGCGTGCAATGGAGGAACGCAGCCTTGAAGAAGCGTCTCGCCCTGGTCCTCGGCGCCGTCGCCACCGTGGCCAGCCTGGCCCTTGGCGCGTTTGGCCCCCAGCCGAGCGCCCAGGCCTCCCCGGCCGCGGCCTACAGCGCTCGCAGTCCAGAGTACGGACTCAGCACCTTTGTGTATGGCCGACCCGACACGACGGTCCGGGATCTTCAGAAGGTGACCGACCTCGGGTTCGGCTGGCAGAAGTCCCTCTTCCGTTGGCGGGACCTCGAAGGCAACTGCAAGGGCTGCTTTAGCTGGGGCGAGGCGGACCGCGTCGTCCAGGCGTCTGCCAGTCAGAACCTGAAGATCATCGGCCGCCTGGACTTCCAGCCAGCCTGGGCCAGCCCGGCCCACAACGGGCCGCCGGTGAACTACCAGGACTTCGCGGACTTCGTGTACGCCTTCGTCGATCGCTACAAGAGCGGCTCGCCCAACGGGACGGTCCAGGCGATCGAGGTCTGGAACGAGGTGAACCTGGATCGTGAGTGGGGCGGCGGCCCCATCAATCAGCAGAGCGCGGCGGACTACGTGCGGCTGCTCGGCATGGCCTACAACGCCGCCAAGGCGGCGGACCCGAACGTCACCGTCATCTCGGCCGGCCTCTCGCCCAACGGCGTGAGCGCGGCCTTCGCCCAGCCGGATGACGTCTATCTGCAATGGCTGTTCGACGCTGGTCTGAAGGGCAAGTACGACGTGCTGGGCGCCAACGCCAACGTCCAGTGCCCGTGCGTGGACGCGGCGCCCGGCAGCGTCCCGGGCTTCGAGCACCCGTCGTTCTACTTCCGCCGAGTGGAGCAGCTCCACGACATCATGGCCAACAACGGAGATGGCGACAAGCAGATCTGGCTGATGGAGTTCGGCTGGACCACGGACAAGATCAATCCCGGCTACTCCTGGTACGCCACGACCGAGGACGTCAAGGCGAACCTGATCGTCCAAGCGTTCCAGTACGCCAACCAGAACTGGGCGCCCTGGATCGGCGTGATGACCCTCGGGACCATCGCGGATCCGGGCTGGGGCCCCAACGACGAGCAGGTCTGGTGGTCGGTGACGAACCCGGACGGCACCACTCGCCCAGCGTACGATCGCCTGATGCAGGCGAAGAAGTCAGGACAGCTTCCCTGAGCTAACCGGCCAATCGCGGGGGTTCAAGGGGGAGGGGTGCGATGACGCACCGCTCCCCCTTTGTCTTGCGGTCGGATTGCCGAGGAACGGAAGGACGGTCAGCATGACGACAGTGGTCTGTTGCCCTCGCCGCGCTCCGACCGGGGGACCGCGCGGCTCGTTGTACTGTTGAGAACGCTCCGGGTGTCAGGAAACGGCGCGTGGCGGTGTTCTTACTGTGAGCGGCGGCGGATGCCGACCTCGTGACGGAGTGCATGGTGCGGGGACTCGCAGAGCCGGCCGGCCTGGCCGAAGCGCCGACGGATCGCTTCACGGACCTGTTCGAGCGGTTGTACGGGCGGCTTTTCGGACTGGCATACAGCCTGGTGGGCGATCGACAGGAGGCGGAGGACTTGGTGCAGGAGGCGTTCTTGCGGCTGGCCGACGCGCCGGTCCGGGACCGACCGGACGAGGAAGTGCTGGCCTGGTCGCGGCGCGTCTGTCTGAACCTCGGGGCCAACCAGCTCCGATCCCGACGACGCGCCCAAGACCGCCTGGAGCGAGTCGGCAGGTTGGAGCTGGCGGGCGGCGGCTCCGGCCCCGGTGCGGCGGGCGAGGTGGCCCGGCAGGCGGAGGCGGAGGAGGTGCGCGAAGCGCTGGCGCGCCTGCCCGCGCGCCAGCGGGACTGCTTGCTGCTGCGCCACTCCGGTTACTCGTACGCCGAGATCGCCGCCACGCTGGAGATCGCGGTCGGCTCGGTCGGCGTGCTGCTGGCGCGGGCCGAGCGAGCGTTCCGCGAGACGTACCTTCGGAATGCGCCACGAACGAACGGAGCAGAGCGATGAGGACGCCAACCACACCCTGTCCGGAGGCCGGCGTCTGGCGAGCGTGGCTCGACCGTGAAGCCGGCAGCCGGCACGACGACCTGACCGCGCACGAGTCAACCTGCGCCGCCTGCCGGCAGACGGTGCGCGAGCTTCAGGCCAACGCGGCGATCGCCGCGAGCGCGGTTGGCGCGCTGACCCCACCCGCTGGCGCCGCGCCAGACGGCGCGGCGGCGCTGGCACGCCCGCGGGCCGTCAGCGCGGCTCGCCAGATCGGATCGCCTCGCGAGCCCGCCGCCCTCGGCGTCGCGGCGGCGTCCCTGCCTCACCGACAGCCAGGTCCTTCGAATACCCCTCCACGGAAGCGTGACATGATGATCCTGACTCGATCGATCCCGCACTGGCGCCTGGCGCTCAGCGGCCTGGCCGCGGCGCTCACCCTGACGTTCCTGGTCGGCACGCCGGCCGGTCATGAGGCGACGGCCGCGTTCCTGGCGCAGTTCCGGAGCCAGCACTTCACCGTCGTCACCCTGGATCCGAACTCGGCCCGGCACCCGCTGGCCGAGCTGGAGCGGCTCGGCACCGTGACGAACAGCTCCACGCCAAAGGCGGCGCAGGAGGTCAAGAGCCTGAGCGAGGCGAGCCAGAAGGTCGGCTTCAAGGTCGTCCAGCCGGATGCCTCGACCCTGCCGAACGGTCTGCCAACGACGCCGAAGATCCTGGTGTCGCCTCCGAACGAGGTGCGCTTCACGTTCGATCGGAGCAAGGTGCAGGCGTACTTGCAGCAGAACGGCAAGAAGAACCTCACCATGCCGGCCAGCCTCGACGGCGCGTCGCTGGTGCTGAGCGTGCCAGCCGCCGCGCTGCTCCAGTACGGCGATCCCCGCGGCAGCCAGGGCTTGCTGATCGGCCAGACCCGGGAGGTGACCGGTGGTGTCGAAGGCAGAGCGACGCTCGACGAGGCGCGGGACGTCCTGCTCGACGTCGGGGGCTGGGACCCTGACACGGTACGGCAGCTCCGATCGATCCGGGACTGGAAGAACACGCTGCCGATCCCCATACCCGTCGATCGGGTGAACTGGAAGGACGCGAAGATCGGCGGTGGACAGGGGTTGATCCTGGCGGACAACACCGGCGTCGGCAGCGCGGCGATCTGGGAGAATGGCGGGCGCGTCTTCGGAATCGCCGGGACGTATAAGGCGAGCGAGATCCAGCGTGTCGCGGACAGCATCCGCCCCTAGCACCGAGCCCGGTCCGGCCGCGAACGGAGCGACGGAGGCGCGCGCCTCTGTCACTCTGGCCATCGAGACGGTCGGGCTGCGGAAGACGTACGGCGGTCAGGTCGCCCTGCACGATCTCTCGCTCGCCGTGCAGCCCGGGGAAGTCTTCGGCTTCCTCGGGCCGAACGGGGCCGGCAAGACCACGACCGTCAAGATCCTGCTGGGCCTGGCGCGGCCGACGAGCGGCAGCGCCCGTATCTTCGGCCGACCCACCGGCGACCGGGACGCGCGCCGGCGGATCGGCTACCTGCCGGAGAGCTTCCGCTTTCACGACTGGCTCACCGGCGAGGCGTTGCTGGATTTCCACGGCCGGCTGGCCGGCATGTCTGCCGAGGAGCGCCGACAGCGCATTCCGTCCGTTGTCGAGCTGGTCGGCCTGGCCGGCCGCGAGGGCGAGCGCATTCGCGGCTACTCGAAGGGGATGACCCAGCGGATCGGGCTGGCCCAGGCGCTCCTGGCCCGCCCGGACCTGGTGCTGCTGGACGAGCCGACCTCGGCGCTCGACCCGATCGGGCGACGGGAGGTGCGGGACGTCATCCGCGGCCTGCGTGCTGACGGGGTCACCGTCTTTCTGAATTCGCACCTGCTCAGCGAGATCGAGATGGTCTGCGACCGCGTGGCGATCGTGGACCGCGGTCGGGTGGTCCGGAGCGGCCGGCTGATCGAGCTGATGGCCAGCCGACCGGAGCTGCGGATCTCCCTGGACCGCGTGGATCGGGAGCTCCGGCGGCTGCTGGAGGCTTTCGGCGAGGTGCTGGAGGTCGACGGCGCCACGGTTGCCCTGGCCGTGCCGGATCTCGAGGTCGCACCGGCGGTGGCTGAGTGCGTCGTGCGGCACGGCTACCGGCTGTTCGGGCTGGTGCCGGCGCAGCAGTCGCTGGAGGACGTCTTTCTGAGCCTGGTGGAGCGGGCCGAGCGGTGAGGGCGCTCGTCATCGCGCGGTTCACGATCCAGGAGGCGATCAGCCGCCGGCTGGTCCTGGCCGGGCTGCTCCTGAGCCTGGCGTTTGTGGGGCTGTTCGCTCTCGGCTACAGCTTCCTATTCGCCAGAATGGTGGAGCTCCAATCACGGCGGCTCGAGGCGCCCAGTCCCAACATTCCAATCTTCGGCTCGCTCATGACGGTCATGGGGTTGTACGCCGTCCACTTCCTGTCCGGCTTCCTGGCGCTCTTCCTCTCGGTCGGGGCAGTGGCCGGCGAGATCGAGTCTGGCACGCTCCACGCCATCCTGGCGCGGCCGATCCGACGGTCGGAGCTGGTGCTGGGGCGCTGGCTGGCGTACGCCGGCATCATGGGTGTCTACGTAGCGCTCATGGCCGGCCTGCTGCTGCTCGTGGCGCGGCTGCTTTCCGGGTATGAGGCGCCGGACTCCGCTCGAACGATCGGCCTGATGGCGCTCGGCTCGATCCTGCTGATGACGGTCAGTCTGCTCGGCAGCACGCTGCTCTCGACGCTGGCCAACGGCGTGGTCGTCTTCACCCTGTTCGGGCTGTCCTGGCTAGGCGGGATCATCGAGTTCATCGGTGGGGCCGTGCCAGACCGTGCCATGGTGAACCTGGGGATCGCGGTGAGCTTGCTGATGCCGAGCGACGCCATCTGGCGGGCGGCGTCGTTCTACGTGCAGTCGCCGGCCTTCACCGCCATGGCGGCAAACCGCTCGCCCATCCCGTTCGTCTCGGTCGAGCCGCCCACGCCAGCCTTCCTGCTCTGGTCGCTCGGGTACGGCGTCCTGGCGCTGGCCGGGGCGGTCCTGGCGTTCTCCCGCCGCGACCTCTGACGGCGCGACTCGCCAACGAACCCGTACAATACCGCCGCGTGTCAACGGCGCGCCGGGGACAGGCATTGCGTAGCACGCGTGATACGCCCTGGTGAAGTGCGCAGATTGCCTCTGACCGGGCATCATGTGGGGTATCCAGCGGGAATGCGCCCGGAGGCAGAAAACAGCAGCATGACCAGCATGCTCGACGCGATCCATGGGCCAGCCGATCTGAAGCGGCTGGACGACGAAGCGCTCCAGACAGTGGCCACGGAGATCCGCGCCGAGCTCGTCTCCACTGTCCCCCGGGTTGGCGGGCATCTCTCCTCGAATCTTGGCGTCGTCGAGCTCACCCTGGCACTGCATCGGGTGTTCGACTCCCCGCGTGACTGCATCGTCTGGGACGTCGGGCACCAGGCGTACGTCCACAAGCTGCTGACCGGGCGGCGCGCGCGCCTCGGCACGATCCGGCAGAAGGAGGGCCTGGCCGGGTTCCTGGCGCGTGAGGAGAGCGAGCACGACCTGTTTGGCGCCGGGCACGCCAGCACGTCCATCTCCGCCGCGCTCGGGATGGCTCTGGCGCGCAAGCTGCGCGGCGAGCTGGGCACGGCGGTGGCCGTCATCGGCGATGGCGCGCTGACCGGCGGCCTGGCCTATGAGGCGCTGAACAATGCCGGCGCCCAGGGCGCGCGGATGGTCGTCGTCCTGAATGACAACGGCATGTCCATCGCTCCGAACGTCGGCGCCGTCTCGCGGATGCTCCAGCGGTTCCGACTTGCCGCCACGCCCGAGGCCGCCGACGCGGCCCGCCGACGGTTCGGCGCCTTCTGGCGGGATCTCGGCTTCAGCTATCTCGGCCCGGTGGATGGCCACGATCGTCCGCTGCTGGAGGCGACCCTGCGGGCGGCGGCCGAGCTGGGCGGCCCGGTGCTGGTCCACGTTCTGACGACCAAGGGCAAGGGTTGGGAGCCCGCCGAGGCGGACAACGAGAAGTGGCACGGGGTCTCGCCATCCTGGGCGCCGAAGACGAGCGCTCCAGCCTACCCGGCCGTGATGGCGGACGCCCTGGCCGACCTGGCGGACGCGGACCCGCGGGTTGTGGCGATCAGCGCGGCGATGCCGTCCGGCACGGGGCTCAACCGCTTCGCGGCGCGGCACCCGGAGCGCTTCTTCGACGTTGGCATCGCCGAGGCGCACGCCGTGACCTTCGCGGCGGGGCTCGCCACGCAGGGCATGAAGCCCGTCTGCGCGATCTACTCGACCTTCCTCCAGCGGGCCTACGACCAGATCATCCACGACGTCTGCGCCCAGCGCCTGGACGTGACGTTCATGGTGGCCAACGCCGGCCTGGTGGGCGAGGATGGACGGACCCACCAGGGCGTGTTCGACCTGACCTACCTGCGCTGCGTGCCGAACATGGTGGTCATGGCGCCCAGGGATGAGAACGAGCTGCGGCGGATGCTCCTGACGGCGGTGCAGCACGACGGCCCGGCGGCCGTTCGCTATCCGCGCGGCGCCGGGCTCGGCGTGCCGCTCGACCCGTTGGTGCGACCGCTGCGGATCGGCCGAGCGGAGGTGCTGCGCGACGGCGGCGACGTGGCGATCCTGGCCCTCGGCACGATGGTGGAGCCGGCCCTCGGCGCGGCGGACCGGCTGGAGCGGCAGGGCCTGCGAGCCACGGTGGTCAACGCGCGGTTCGTCAAGCCGCTCGACGAGGAGCTGCTGCGCGACCTGGCGCGGCGCTTCGACGCGCTCGTGACGGTGGAGGAGAACGTCGTCTCCGGCGGCTTTGGCAGCGCCGTCTCCGAGGCGCTCACCCGGATCGGCTACCCCCGCGTGGCCGTGCGCCGGCTGGGCGTGCCGGACCAGTTCGTGGAGCACGCCACTCAGGGGGAGCAGCGCGAGGCGCTCGGCCTGACCGCCGAGGGCATCGCGCGAGCAGCCGCCGGCCTCGCCGTGCGCTGGTCAACCTCCGTCCAGGCGAAGATCGAGGCCGCCCGCTCCTGAGCAGCGGCCGAGACAGGCGTCCGCGCCGAACTGACCGCCTGGATGACATCCGCCGCGCCCCTGCAGCGCACGATCAGCGCCGGGCGACGAGACTCCTTGCTGTCACGACCAAGCAGGACTCCTCTTCCATGCAACTGGGAGCAACGCGTCCCTGCAAGACCCGGTCTTGCCCGAATGACCCCGCCGGGGGAGGATTCAGGCGCGCTCGGCGCGCTCTTTGATGCCCAGCAGCATCTTGCGCTCCATGATGAAGTGGGGCAGCTCGAGCAGCAGGATATTGAACAGCACGCCCATACCGCGCGGGGCGCGCGAGCGGACGAGCAGACGGGTGGTGCGCCCGTCAATCGGCTGCAGGGCGAAGCTCCAGGAGTTCTCCAGGCTCATGACCCGGAGCGGCTCGAACGCGGTGACTTTCAGGCCGACCCGCGGATGCAGATGGACCAGCTCGCCGATGGCGCGCTCCTGCCAGGCTGGATCGATCCGGTCAGAGTTGCGGATCTCCGCGCCGGCCAGGTTCTCCAGCCAGGCGTAGCTGTAGAAGCCCGCGCGGTCCTGGCCGAGCTGCGCGATCCACGGCCAGACAGCCTCGACAGGTGCATCGATCGTGACGGCACGCGTCGCGTCGAGCGCCGGTCGCGGTGGCGCTTCCCCTGGCGAGAGCGGCTGGGCAGCCTCGTCTGCTGTCGCGCCCCAGTGCAGGAACCACGGTCGAAGTTTCAGCGCGTAGAGCGCCGAGGCGAGCGCGCCCAGCGCCAGTAAGGGGCGAAAGACCAGGGGCGCCTTCGCACGCTTGAACTGACCGGTCACCAGCGCGGCGACGCTGCCCAGCGCCAGCAGGTCGAGCAGGGCGGACGGTCCGTAGACCACGCCAAACCCGCGCACCGCGTCCGCGAGGGTTGGGGGGCTGGATCTAGCGGGCGACGGGCTGGCAGAGAGGGGATCGGGTGTTGCAGAAGCCATGATGAACGCTCCTCTCAGAGGCTCTCGTCCAATCGTCCACTGGCGAGGTTGCACCGCGAGAGGCCGGGGGTAAACGCGCGGGAAATAACCTCTTCACGGAACCTGGAAGTGTCTTTCGCCTCGAGTTGAGAGGGGATGTGATAGAACCCCACGACTGGACGAGCAAACCAAACGTTGAATCGAGTGAGCAGGTCGGCGAATGAGTCGGCGTCACGAACAGCGCGAGCGGCAGAAGCATCGAGACGGCCGGCGGGAGCCAAAGTCGCCCAGAAAGCCGCGACAGCCTACGGAGTTCATGCAAGCCAGGGAGCTGCTGGCTCAAACGGAGCTTCCACTGCGGACGCGGGTGACAGCGGCCCTGGCTGTTCTTGCTCCAAAGGGCTCAACGTATGAGGGCAGCCTCACCCTCGAAGAGGCCGAGTACGGCATCCTGCTCGTGCGACCCGATCGCCACTATCTCGAGCGGCTTGCTGGGTTCGCAGGACCGAGTCACGTCCAGGATCAGGACAAGCGTCGCCAGACAGCGCTGAAGTCGCTGCGCACGTCTTTGACGCAGGCTACGCTCGCTCACGTGGAGCAGGGCGAGGACGCGCGCGGGGCATACTTCAGCATTACGCCGGCATCGCAGGGTGAAAGCAACCGCAAGAGCCGTCGGCAAATCAAGTTCTGACGAGCGATCGCGCGACTTGCCGTGGCGGGCCGGCTACCGACCGGACCGGCATTTAGCCATGGGCCAGGAAGTTCCTTGCTGCTTGAAGCACCCGAACCGAATCCTCACCGATGACGAGGGCAGGGGCACGATCGTCCAGGTCGGGATCCATCCCGATAAACCAGGCTCGAACCGTGTCCGACGATTCCGTGCTCAGGAGCAGCTGGGCGACCTGGTAGGCGGCGCGAAGACGCTGCTCTGCCTCTGGATGTGGCGCGCGCTCCTGCCGCGCCCACTTGCTGACCGCTTTAGCGTCGCTCACACCTGCGATCACCGCGGTCAGGCGCTGCCCGAGCAGCTCCTGGAGGAATGCGACGACTTGCCATGTGGCGAGCCTGGCGGCTCGGCCACGAGCCCCGCGCTCAGCGGCGACGGCCATGTTGTACTCCTCTGTCACGAGCGGCAAGCCTGTCAGGCAACGGCCGCGGCATACACGCTAGCACCGGAACTTGTCCGGCGTACCATGGGAAACACCCCTTAGAACACCCTGGAGGATGTCCCAGGTGCACCCCAAAGATGCTGCATGGTAGTGGGCGGACGGGTAGGGGCGGACCCGTGGAGCCTGTCTCAGAATTCGGAAAACGCCCGGAATTCGCCGATTTCCCTGCACGGAACTCCCCGAATATGGGGATATCGGGAACACGAAACCGCGAAGACGTGGATTTTGAGACGGGCTCCGTGTGTCCGCCCTCGGTGGTCCCTCGACACTGGTACCCACGAGGCAAGGGGCGATCGCCAGATCGCCAGGGCAGGCACGGGGACCTGCCCCTACCGGTCGCGGCACCGTCCGAGCGACCCGCTGCTGGCTGCAACACAAGTCTGGCCGTCCCGAATGTCCCAGACTTGTGGCTCCGAACACAGCGGACGGCGTGTCGCGCGAGCATGCACCCACCGCTTGATAGAGCCTGTGCTCCGTGCCGTGCTCACGGTCACCCTATGGCCAGCGCCACGACCCCCAGGACCATGGCGCCGGCGAAGACGAGGCGGCGGGGGGCGTCGGATTCGGCGAGGAAGCGGGAACCCATCAGCGCGCCGAAGAGGATGCCGATCTCGCGGGCGGGCGCGACGTGGCTCACCGGGCTGATCGCCAGGGCGGACAGGGCCAGGATGTACGAGAGGGCGCTCAGGACGGCGATGCCGATCGCCTCGCGGCGGTGATACTGCCACTCGTAGCCGATCTCGGCGCGGCGGCCGAGGGCCGGCGGCAGGAGCACCAGGCTCATGCCGGCGATCATGCCCCAGAAGTAGACCAGCGGGGAGAGGTTCGATCCGCTGACCGCCTGCTTGTCCCAGATCGTGTAGGTAGCGATCAGGACGCCGACGAGCAGGGCGCACCAGACGGCGCGGCCATCCACGCCCCCGCGCAGGCGGCGTGGATCGCCCGCGAAGCCGAGGACGCCGAGGCCGATGGCCCGCGCGCCCGCGATCGCGATAGGGCCCGGCCGCTCGCCGAAGAAGGCGACTGCCGCGGCGGACGCCAGGAGCGGGCCGGTGCCGCGCGCCAGCGGGTAGACCAGCGAGAGGTCGCCCAGACGGTAGCCACTGGCCAGGAGCAGGAAGTAGCCAGTGTGGATCAGGGCGCTGCCGAGGACGAAGACCAGCTCCGGCGCCCCGAGGGCGGGGCGCTCCAGGGCCAGCAGCCCGAGGGCGAGCGGAGTCAGGAAGGCGGTGGAGAGGGCAGAGAAGAGCCAGGTGAACGGGAGGCCGCCGGCGGCGCGCTTGGCGAGCAGGTTCCAACTGGCATGGGTCAGGGCCGAGGCGAGGATCAGACCGAGGGCCAGCAGGCTCACGGCATGTGGAGCGTGCCTTCCAGCACCGGCACGACGGAGGCGGTGGCGTGCGTCATGAAGCAACACACTAGCCCGCGCGCGTGGGGACGAACAAGCTCGCACCCGAGCGCACGACCGTTCGCCCCGCCCGTTCGGTCCGCTGAGTTCTTTCGGTCCTTCCGTTCTCGTGCCTAGCACGGGATGTGCGGTAAGGGCGTCGAGAGCGGACTCGGAGGGCCCACAATGGCGACTTCAACGACGAAAATCACCTATGCCACGATGGCGGCGCCC
>JADZDV010000144.1 GCA_020850915.1 Chloroflexota bacterium
CCGTCTCCCGCGCCCTCGTCGATCTCCGCCTCGAGGTCTGCTCCGGCCAGCAGACCTTCGACCTCGAGCTCTCGCCCCAGCAGCTCATGCTTGAGTTCGAGCAGTTTCAGCCTGAGCAGCCGGTCAATGGCCCGATGCTTCGCCGTCGCCATGAGCCAGGCCGCCGGGTTCTCAGGAACGCCGTCCCGCGGCCAGCGCTCGAGCGCCACAACGAGGGCGTCTTGCGCCAGTTCTTCCGCCAGCCCCACGTCGCGCACCATCCGAGTCAGGCTGGCGATGATCTGCGCCGACTCGATGCGCCAGACAGCGTCGATTGCGCGGTGGCTATCTGTCGTCATGGAGAGAGTACTCCGCCAGAGCGGTGGGACTCCCCGCGTCAGTCAGCCTGCCGCGAGCCACCCTCAGCCGCCGGCGATCGCTCCGATCACCAGGAACGGCTCCACCCCCGTGGCGATCGGCTCCGGCAGCTCCGTGTCCCGCGACTCGAGCGAGAGATCCCGCTGGCAGGCGAAGAACCGCACGAAGGCGCGGCGCTCCTTCGTGACCCGATCGCGCATCGTGCCACGCAAGGTCGGGTAGGTCGCCTCCAGCGCGTCGAGGACCGAGCCAATAGTCACTCGACCCTCGACCTCGAGCTTGACCTCGCCCTCGACACGCGCCAGTGTCCGCAGGTGTGTCGGGAGCGCGACGCGGATCATGGCAGCGTCTGCACTTCCACCGACAGCACTGCCGGCAGGTCTCGCACGATCGGCATCCAGTTGTCCCCAGCGTCGGCCGAGGCGTACACCTGGCCACCCGTGGTCCCAAAATAGACGCCGCACGAATCCAGCGAGTCCACGGCCATCGCATCCCGCAGCACATTGACGTAACAGTCGCCCTGGGGCAGACCTTTCGTCAGCGGCTCCCACTCGTTGCCGCCGCCGCGGCTGCGATAGACCCGCAGTTTGCCGTCCATTGGGAAGTGCTCGGAGTCGCTCTTGATCGGAACGACGTAGATCGTCTCCGGCTCGTGTGCGTGGACGTCGATGACGAACCCGAAATCGGTCGGCAGGTCTCCACTGATCTCCGTCCAGCTCTCGGCCCCGTCGTCGCTCCGCATCACGTCCCAGTGCTTCTGCATGAACAGCACGTTCGGGCGCGACCGGTGGCTCGCGATGCGGTGGACGCAGTGGCCAGTTTCGGCCGTCGGGTCTGGGATGTAGAGCGAGCTGAGGCCGCGGTTGGCCGGTCTCCATGTCACGCCGCCATCGTCCGTGCGGAAGACGCCTGCCGCCGAGATAGCGATGTACATGCGCAACGGATTGTTCGGGTCGATGAGGATCGTGTGCAGTCCCAGCCCGCCCGCGCCCGGCTGCCACGCCGAGCCGGTGGTGTGGGTCCGAAGCCCCGCCAGCTCGCTCCAGGTCTGCCCGCCATCCGTTGACCGGAACAGCGCGGCGTCCTGGACACCCGCGTACACGGTGTCCGGATCGTCGAGCGACGGCTCGAGGTGCCACACGCGGGTGAACTCCCAGGGCCGAGACGTGCCGTCGTACCACATGTGGGTGCCAGCCACGCCCTCGTACTCGAACGTGTTGCCGACCGGCTCCCACGTCTTGCCGCCATCGTTCGAGCGCTGGATCTGTTGGCCGAACCAGCCGCTTGTCTGCGAGGCGTACAGTCGGTTCGGATCGGCCGGCGACCCGTTGAGGTGGTACATCTCCCATCCCGCGAAGTGCGGACCGTCGATCTCCCACCTGTCGCGCTTGCCATCCGCGGTCAGAATGAACGCGCCCTTGCGCGTCCCGACGAGCACGCGTACTCCAGCCATGCCTCACCCCTCCCCGAGACAATCGAACATTTGACCTATAGCCTACCGGATGCAGCGCCGTCCGTAAACCGATTCCGGCTCAGTTGAGACAGACCCGATACACCCGGCCAGCCGGTCGCGCTGTAGAGTCGAGCGCGCCGCCGAGGCTGGCTGGTCCAGCTACGGAACAGTCCAACCCGTTAGCCGCGAACGGGCACTACGGCTCCACCCGCGGAACCTCTGGATGTGTGAGATCATGCCATTATGAGCAGACGCGCGACCCAGGTTTATCTCACCGCGGAGCAGCATACTGCGCTCCAGGAAGTAGCCCGAGCCAACGGCTGCTCCATGGCCGAGATGGTCCGGACACTCGTCGAGCGTTACCTGTTGCCGGGTGGGCCGCCTCCAACAGACTTGAGCGACCTGGCCGGGGCAGTGCGAATTGGACGACCGACCGACGTGGCGAACGATCGGGACAGCAAGCTCGCGGACGCGGTGCACGGTATTCGCCGACACGAGCGCCTTGTTCGCCTTCCTGGTCGCCGACGATCGACACCACCCTGACGCGGTCCGAGCGGCAGCGGCGCCGCGGGTGCAGCGAGAGGCCCTCTGGACAATAGACTCGGTGCTCACCGAGCTCTGGCTGCTCCTGAAACGCGAAGGAAGTCGCACGATCGCCGATCGCTTGATCGCGGCGTTGCTCGATCGCGGCCTGATACGCGAACCACTTCATGCCGATCACTGCAGGCGCGCCTGGGCCCTCGCGTATGAATGGCCAGACCAGGACTTCTCGCTCACGGATCGCCAGGCCTTCGCTGCCATCAAACGGGCCGGGCTTTGCCGGGCCTGGTCCTACGATGAGGACTTCGCCATCATTCGCATCGGTCCGCGCCGAAGGATGGCGCTGGATCTCGTGCTCGTGCGCTGCATTTCTTCGGCAGCCTCACAGCGTGCCGAGGCAGGACGCGACGTCGCGGCGACGAACAATACCTGTCTACTTTCCCGACCGAACCTTGTGCTCCACCGTTTCACCCTCGACACATCGCGCTCAGCGCCTCACCAGCGCTCCAGGGCGCCGCGCCCAGCAGGAACACGTCCTTCAGCAGGAACCCACCAACCGCGCCCGGGACAGGGAGCGGAAAACCAGGCGCCCGCGTGGTGGACAGGAAGCTGAGGCTGGATAGAAAGATGCCCACGCCGATCACGCTGCCGAGCGCGGTGAGGCGACGCGCCAGGCCCTAACCCGTGAAGCCCTCCAGAATGTCGTTGTACGTCTTGGATGGGCGCATCACCGCCGTGGTCTTCTCAGGATCCGGCCGGTAGTAGCCCCCGATGTCCGTGGGCGCCCCCTGGACGGCGAGCAGCTCGCCGGCGATCGCGGCTTCGTTCGCCCGGAGCGCCCTCGCCCGTGGGGCGAAGGCGGCTACGAGCTCCGGATCGTTCTTCGGCGACGCCAGCTCTTCGGCCCAGAAGAGCGCCAGGTAGAAGTGGCTCCCACGCGTGTCGATCTCCCCGACCTTGCGGCTCGGTGACCGGTTCTCATCGAGGAACGTCGCGGTAGCCCGGTCCAGGGTATCGGCCAGGATCCGAGCACGACGGTTACCGGTGGTGTTAGCCAGGTGGTCGAAGCTCGCCGCCAGGGCGAGGTACTCCCCCAGGCTATCCCATCTGAGATGGCCCTCGGCGAGCAGTTGCTCGACGTGCTTGGGCGCCGAACCGCCAGAGCCCGTCTCGAACATGCCGCCCCCGGCGATCAGTGGGACGATCGAGAGCGTCTTGGCACTCGTGCCAAGCTCCATGATCGGGAACAGGTCCGTCAGGTAATCCCGGAGGACGTTGCCCGTCACGGAGATCGTGTCCTGGCCCTTGCGGATGCGCTCCAGGCTGAACCGCATCGCGTCCACGAGCGACATGATCTCGATCTGGAGGCCGGACGTATCGTGCTCGGACAGGTACGCTTGCACCTTCGCCCGGAGGTTCGCGTCGTGCGGGCGGGTATCGTCGAGCCAGAACACCGCCGGGACGCCGGTCAGTCGTGCCCTGGTGACCGCTAACTTGACCCAGTCGCGAATCGGCACATCTTTCGTCTGGCACATCCGCCAGATGTCGCCCTGGGCAACCGTGTGCTCGAGCACGGTCCTTCCGTCCTGGCCCACCACGCGCACCTGACCCGAGGCTGGGATCTCGAACGTCTTATCGTGGCTGCCGTACTCCTCAGCCGCCTGCGCCATGAGCCCGATGTTCGGGACCGTGCCCAGCGTCCTGGGGTCATAGGCGCCGTGCTCCCGACAGTCGTCGAGGACGACCTGGTAGATACCAGCGTAGCTGCTGTCTGGGATGACCGCCAGGGTATCGGCCTCTCTTCCGTCCGGCCCCCACATGTGCCCAGAGTTGCGAATCATGGCCGGCATCGAGGCGTCGATGATCACGTCGCTGGGCACGTGCAGGCCGGAAATGCCGTTCTTCGAATCGACCATCGCCA
>JADZDV010000145.1 GCA_020850915.1 Chloroflexota bacterium
CCGTGGTCTGGGTCGATTGGCGCCCGCCCGGCTCGGGCGATCCGGCCGTGGCCCGGGCGCTGGCTGCGCTCGACGCGGGCCCGGACGACGCGATCGAGCGGGCGAACCGTCGGGTCGTCGAGCGCATAGTCGCCGCCGAGCCGGTCCTGGTGGATGTCGTGCCCGCGAAGGCTGTTGCGCCGCCGCTGCGGGAGCGCGCGCTGTTCCACGCCGGCCCGCCGCTCGCCTGGGAGCATTTCACCGGGCCCGCCCGCGGCGCGTGCATCGGCGCCGTGCTGCTCGAAGGTTGGGCCGCCGACGAAGCGGACGCCCTCCAGTTGCTGGAGGGTGGCTCGGTGACGCTCGCATCCTGTCACGAGGCCGGCTTCGTCGGACCGATGGGCGGCATCACGTCTGGCTCCATGCCGGTGCTGGTGGTCGAGGACCGCAAGAGCGGTGTCCGCGCGTACTGCAACCTGAACGAGGGCATCGGGCGGGTGCTCCGGTTCGGCGCCTACGGACCGGAGGTTGTCGAGCGACTCTGCTGGCAGCGTGACGTGCTTGCGCCAGCGCTGAGCGCCGCGCTGCGCGGCGGTGACGGCATTGCGCTCAGACCGCTGATGTCGCGCGCGCTGACCATGGGCGACGAATTCCACCAGCGCAACACCGCCGCCAGCCTGCTGCTGTTGCGAGAGCTGGCGCCGCTGCTCACCGGCGCGGCACTGTCTGGCTCGGTCCTGTCCGCGGTGATCCGGTTCCTTGGCAGCACCGACCAGTTCTTCCTCAACGTGGCCATGGCCGTCGGCAAGGCTACCATGGACGCGGCTCACCAGGAGCGTGGCGGGACGCTGGTTACCGCGATGTGTCGCAACGGCTACGAGTTCGCGATTCGCACCAGCGGCACCGGCGACCGCTGGTTCACCGCGCCCGCCAATACGCCCGAAGGGCTCTTCTTCAGTGGCTACACGGCCGCCGACGCCAATCCAGACATTGGCGACTCGGCCATCACCGAGACGATGGGCGTCGGCGCGTTCTGCATGGCCGCCGCGCCGGCGGTTGTTGCCTATGTCGGCGCGGGCCGCTTCGTGGACGCGATGGCCATCACCCGCGAGATGCGCGAGATCACTGTGGCTGACAACCCGACTCTGGCCATTCCGACGGTGGATTCTGAGGGCGCCCCAACGGGCCTCGACGTGCGCGCCGTCGTCCGAACGGGGATCACGCCCATCATCAACACGGGGATCGCCCATCGTGAGGCTGGCGTTGGCCAGATCGGCGCGGGCACCGTTCGAGCGCCGCTTGGCTGCTTCGAAGCGGCCCTGCTGGCTCTCGCGCCCTGAACCACGACGCCTGATGCCATCGTCACGGTCTCTCGGCGTCCTCGCCCTGACTGTTCCAGTGCTCGTCCTGCTCGCGGCCGGCTGCGCCTTCGTCGGGCCGTTTCGGATCGGCGTCTCGGTCACGCTCTCCGGTCCGACAGCGAGAGCTGGCGAGGCGATCGTGAGCGGGGCGCGCCTGGCGACCGAGGACGTCAATAGGGCGGGAGGCGTGAATGGCCGCGCGCTGGAGGTCGTCGTTCGCGACGACCGTGATGATCCGAACGTCGGCGCGACCAATGTTCGCGAGTTCCTCGCCGACGCTCGCCCGGTGATCGCGCTGATCGGCGGCCAGAACAGCGACGTCGGGATGGAGCAGCGAGAGGTCGCGCGAGAGCTGCACCTGCCGATGCTCTTCACGACCGCGCCCAGCCCGGAGTTGATCCTGGACGATCGACAGCCGAGCTGGGTCTTCCGAGTGGGGCCGTCCGCCGAGACGATTGCCGAATCGATGGTCGAGCGGCTGATCCGGGTGCTGGGGAAGCGGCGCCCGGCGATCGTGGCCGAGCGGAGCGCCTGGGGCGACGCCTACCTGACCGGCCTCGAGCGTGCCCTGGACCGGCGCGGGTGGCGCAGTCCGAATGTCGAGCGCTTCGATCATGGCGAGACCCAGCCGGAGCCGATGCTCGTGCGGTCTCGCGAATTCCTCGGCGACTCCGTCATCCTGGTGGCGAGGGGGCGAGACGCGTTGACGTTCCTGCGCGGCGCCACTCGAGTCGGACTCCTGCTACCGCTCGTCGGGATTCCGGAGGTCGCCGAGGAAGATCCAGATCGCGCGCTGGGAGCGGCGCCGCCCGGAGGCCTCTACGCCCTGGTCCGCTTCCCGATGGATGCCGAAACGCTCGCCGATCAGCCACGCCTCGCGGCGCTGGCCGACCGGTATCGGGCGCGGCTCGGCCTCGATGGGGACTCGTCCCCGCCGGAGTCTGGCGGGTTCACGGCCGGGTACGATGCCGTGCTGTTGCTCGCCGACGCGCTCCGCGCCTCGCCAAGCCCCGATCGCGCGCGTCTGCGCACGTTGCTGGAGCAGGGGCGCCTGGTGGACGGGCTCATTCGCCGCTATGCACCGGCATTCTCGCCGAACGATCATGAGGCCGCCTCGGCGGACTCGCTGAGGCTGGTAACCTGGCGCGAGAGCCGCTGGCTGCCCGTGCAACGATGAGCCAGGCCCGGAGCAGCGATGGTGAGCGCAGCTTGAGTGACCGCCTCCGCCCACGGCGACTGAAGCCGTCCGAGATCGTGACGGCCTATTCGCTCGGCTATTTCCCGATGGCAGAGCGGCGAGACGGACCCGTGGGCTGGCTGTCGCCCGACCCGCGCTGCATCATCCCGCTCGACAGCTTTCACACCCCGCGCCGGCTCGCGCGCACCATCCAGCAGGACCGCTTCGAGATTCGACTGGACTCAGCCTTCCGCGAGGTGGTCCAGGGATGCGCCGACCGGCCGGAGACCTGGATCTCCCGCGAGATCGAAGACGTCTTCTGCGCGCTGCACGCTCAGGGGCTGGCCCATAGCTTTGAAGTCTGGTCCGACGGCGTGCTGGCTGGGGGGGTATACGGACTGAGTCTGGGAGCCGCCTTCTTCGGCGAGTCGATGTTCAGCCGCGTCCGAGACGCCTCCAAGGTGGCCCTGGTCTCCCTGCTTCACCATCTCCGGGCTCGCGGCTACCAGTTGTTCGACGTCCAGTACGTCAACGACCACCTCGTGCAGTTCGGCCCCGTCGAGATCCCTCGCGCCCGTTATCTCCGACTGCTGTCTCGCGCTCTCCAGACGGAGGCGACGTTCCTCCCCTGACAATTCTCCCGCCCACAGCGGGGGAGGGTCGGGGAGAGTCGTCAACGGCGGGGGAGCAAACGTGGATGGACCCAGTGGTCTCCATTCGCGTTCAAGCAGTAAACTCGCGCCGCGCGACGCCCGTCACGAGACACCCGGGCATCATTCGCGCGGAGTCCAGATGAGACCGCTTCTTTCGAGGCCGAGGCTGGCGTGCGTCCTCCTGGCGTCGATTGTGGCCCTGTCTGCCGTCGTGCAGCCCGACCAGTTGGTGATGAGGGATGCGAGTGCCGCCAGCGGCTCCGCCTCAGCTCTCAGCACCACCCAGGAGACCTTGACGCCCGGTCGTCCCGGTCAGGCGCCGCGTGCGCAGCCGCTCACTGCCCAGCGTGCCGCCGAGCTGCAGCAGCGCGTGCTCGACCGCCGTGCGCGCTCCCTTGACAGCGAGGCCGTCCGGCACGCCGGGACGAGTGGCAACGGAGCTGCTCGTCGCCCGGCAGGTCGCGCGGTGAACGTGCAGTCCGCCGCGCCGAGCGCCCCATCTGACCTGTCCGTGCCTCGTCACCTTACGGACCTGCCAGCCGTCAATCCGGGGAACTCCATCATCGCCGGACCGGTTGCTGTGAACAACGGCCGCGAGCTGTTCTACGCGGGGAACACCCACGTCGAGTTCTCCACCGATGGCGGCCACGCCTGGCAGTCCGTGGCCATCCAGTCAGGGACAGCGGCTGCGCCGCTCGCCTGCTGCCTGCTCGACGCGGTGCGCGATCCCGCGCGCTCGCTCACCATCTGGAGCGTCCTTTACGTAGACGCCCAGGTGACCAGCGGCGTTGCAAGGATCTACGCGCGGCCAAGCATCCGCGACGACGACGCGTGCTACTACGACGTCTACCCGGGCCCCGGCATCGTGCCCGATTTCCCACGGCTCGGGCTCAGCACGAACAGCCTTTATGTCTCCACCAGCAACGTGAGCGCCCAGGGCTGGCTGAGCACACAGGTGCGCCGCTTCAGCCTGGACCAGCTTTCGAACTGCGAGTCGTTGAACGCTAGCGTGTTCACCTTTCGAGACCGCCGTGGCCAGCGCATCCTCGTGCCGGTCGACGGCGCCCGACGGACGATGTATTTCGGCTACCTGAAGAGTCGCGGCGCGCTCCGCGTCCTGAGCTGGCCGGAAGGCTCGACCAGGCTCGCCGCGCGCACCGTCTCGGTGGCGCCCACCACGTTCGGGGAGCCGGACTGCCGCGGCGGGGCCAACAACGCGGGGTGGATGCGCGGCGTGAGCGCGCCGCACATCGCCGGGTTCGACCTCCGCGGCGTCGTGGCAAACGGCAAGCTGCTCTTCCTCTGGCCTGGCGTGGCAGATCGCGGCCACCAACAGGCTTACGTGCACGCAGCTGTCCTGCGCGAGTCGGACTTTCGGGTGCTGGACCAGCCACACCTCTTCAGCGACGACCTCTGTCTCGGACTGCCGGCGGTCAGCGCCAACACCCGCGGCGACCTCGGCCTGGCGCTGGCAGGCGGAGGTCGCGCCGGCGGCGGTGGCCTGCCCGTCCAGGGTTTCGTGGGCATGGCGGACGACTACACCGGCGGCTTCGGCGTCTTCCCGACGATCTACCTGGCGACCCCCGGCACCCACAACCCGCCCGACGGCCGATTTGGCGACACCTACAGCATCCGCCCCGCCTCCCCCTGCGGCCTCTTCTGGACCGCTGCCAGCTACGCCCTCAGCGGCGGGACAGCCGTCCAGAACGTCAATGCCCGCTACATCGAGTTTGGCAGAGAGCGGGATCGAGGTTGCTGGGATGTGGCAAATCCCTGAGCAGCAGTCTTGACTGGGTGCCGGCGTGGCCTCTGCCGCCAACCTGCGCCAGCAGCATCCCCGCCAGGATGAGCGCGCAGCCGATCGCGCCCCTGACTCCCAGCTGCTCGCCGGCGAGGAGAGTCGCGAACAGCGCCGCGAAGACGGGCTCGGTGGAGAAGATCAGGGCAGTGTGGGTCGGGGAGGTGTGGCGCTGGGCGCGGGTCTGGACGTAGAAAGCGCCGACCGTGGCCAGCAGGCCGGTGAAGGCGGCGGCCGGCAGGGCAGCACCGAGCTGAGCTGGGAGCGGTCGCTCGAAGATAGCGGCGCTCGCGGCGGCGGCGGCCGTCACCGTCAGAACCTGGCCCAGTGTCACATCAGCAGCGCCGTGCGCGTGTGTCACTCGGCTGAGCGCCAGGATGTGCAGGGCGAAGCAGACGGCGCAGCCGAGGACCAGCAGCTCGCCCAGACCGGCTGACGGAGCCTGTTCGAGCGTGAGGAGCGCGGTCCCCAGCACGGCGAGCGCAACCCCGGCCGCGACCGACGCGGCGGGCCGACCGCGTCGCAGCGCGGCCTCGCCGCCGGCCACGAACACGACGGAGAGGCCGGTCAGGAAGCCCGCGCTCGAGGCCGTCGTATGGGCCAGGCCAGCCGTCTGGAGGACGTAGCCGCCGAAGAGACAGAGTCCGGGAACAACGCCCGCCCGAACCGCGTTGTAGCTGGTACGGCCCGGCTGGAGCAGCGCAACGGTTGCCAGGGGGATGAGCGCCAGGCCGAAGCGCTCGGCCACGAAGCTCAGCGGTCCAATGTCGCTGACCGCCTCCTTCACGACGACGAAGGTCGCGCCCCAGACCCCGGCCACGCCGAGCAGACAGAGCTCCGCGGCCAGCCGAGCCCGCGAATCCTTAGCGCGAATCAAACGAAAACCTTTATAATGTCGCTAGCAAGATTAGTGTTCCAGGTGCTGCAAGCCTCGTTGGTTCGCGGCGAGCTGGGGCGCTGATCCTGTCAGATCGCTGAGCGCGAGGATTGAGGTTCATGATTCCAATCGAGAAGTTTACCGAGCAGGCCCGGCAAGCGCTGGCCCGCGCGCAAGAGCTCCTCTCCCGCCTTCAGCACCAGGCCCTGGACGCGGAGCACTTACTGCTGGTCTTGCTCGGCCAACCCCAGGGGCTGGTCGCCGAGGCGCTCACGAAGGTCGGCTTCGACCGCCGGCCGGTGCTCCAGAAGCTCCAGCAGAACCTGAGCGGGCGCCCGCGTGCGCGGAGCAGCGGCGTCCTGTACATGACCGAGCGGGCCAAGACGGTGATCGATCGCTCGGCTGCCATCGCGGAGCAGGCTGGCGACTCGTTCGTCGGCACCGAGCATCTGCTGCTCGCGCTGTTGGACCTGCCGGAGCAGGATCCGCTCGCTCGCATGCTGGGCGAGAACGGTCTCGACCGTGCCCGGCTCGAGGAGGCCTTTCAGGCGATCCGCGGCGGGCGCAAGGTGGACAGTGAGGGTGCGGAGACGAAGTTCCAGGCGCTCGAGAAGTACGGCATTGACCTGACGGCCGCGGCTGCCGCAGGCAAGCTGGATCCGGTCATCGGTCGTGACGAGGAAGTCCTGCGGCTGATGGAAGTCCTCTGCCGCCGGACGAAGAACAACCCGGTCCTGATCGGCGAGCCCGGTGTCGGCAAGACGGCCGTCGTGGAGGGCCTTGCCCAGAAGCTGACCGAAGCCGATGCCCCGGAGCTGCTGAAGGACCGCAAGATCGTCGCCCTGGACATCGGCACGCTGCTGGCTGGCGCGAAATATCGCGGTGAGTTCGAAGAGCGGCTCAAGTCGATCGGTGAGGAGGTGAAGGCGAGCGAAAGGCGGGTCATCCTGTTCATCGACGAGCTGCACACCCTGGTCGGCGCGGGCGGCGCCGAGGGCGCGCTGGACGCGGCCAACATGCTGAAGCCGGCCCTGGCGCGCGGCGAGCTGCGCTGCATTGGCGCGACGACCCTGGACGACTATCGCCAGGGGATCGAGAAGGACCCGGCGCTGGAGCGCCGCTTCCAGCCGATCTTCGTGGACGAGCCGACGGTCGAGGAGTCGATCGACATTCTCGAGGGGCTGCGTGCCCGCTACGAAGAGCACCACGGCCTGAAGATCTCCGACGAGGCGATCGAGGCCGCGGCCAAGCTCTCCGATCGCTACATCCAGGACCGCTCGCTGCCTGACAAGGCGATCGACCTGGTGGACGAGGCGGCGGCCAAGCTGCGGCTGCGCTCGGCTCGCGTGCAGGCGGACACGCCGGCCGCGAAGATCGCCCAGCTCAAGCAAGCAGAGGACACCGCCTGGCAGGAGCGCGACTACGCCCATGCGGCAGAAGCGCGCACCGAGCGGCTGCGACTCGAGCAGGAGCACCCGGAGGCCGAGCAGGCTTCGGACGCGCCGGTCGTGACGGCCGAGCACGTGGCAGAGGTCGTGGCGCAGTGGACGGGCGTGCCGGTGCGGAATATCTTCACAGAGGAGGCTGACAAGCTGCTCCACCTGGAAGACGCCCTGCACGAGCGTGTGGTGGACCAGGATGCGGCGATCGTCGCCGTGGCGGACGCCATCCGCCGCTCGCGCTCCGGTCTGTCCGACCCGCGTCGACCGATCGGCTCGTTCCTGTTCCTCGGACCGACGGGCGTTGGCAAGACCGAGCTGGCCAAGACGCTGGCCGAGTTCATGTTCGACGACGAGGACGCGCTGCTGCGAATCGACATGTCCGAGTACCGCGAGCCGCACACCGTCAGCC
>JADZDV010000146.1 GCA_020850915.1 Chloroflexota bacterium
TATCGTAGTACGCGGCCTCGCTGATCAGGCCTCTGGCGCCGGAGTGGTCGAGGATGTAGAAGAGCTCCTCGCCTGCCAGGCGCCAGTTGAGGGGGAGGAAGACGGCGCCCAGCCGGTTCGCCGCGAAGATGATTTCGATATGCTCGGGGCAGTTGTACAGCAGGATTGCCAGCCGATCGCCCCGCGCGAGGCCGCCGCCAGCCAGCGCTGCCGCCAGCGCATCCACGCGGCGGTCCAGCTCGCCCCAGGTGATTCGGCGCGAGCCGGCGATCAGCACCTCGCGGTCCGGCTCGTGGTCGGCGTGGTGCCGCAAGACCTTGCTGAAGTTCATCGAGGCCTCCCCGGCCCCGCGAGCCCAGGCGCTCCGTCCGCCTCGGCGGCAGCGGGACCACTGCCAAGTCCGCCCGAGACAGGCGGATTGTAAAGAGCCGGCCGGGACCGGTCAACGAAGGGGCGCCAACGACCTACGAATGCTCCCACGTTGAACTCCGCCGCTCGCTTCGACTATCGTGGCGCTCAAGCGGGCGGACCGTGCGCAACGGAGGGGATGCCGTGGACTTCACCCTCACGCCTGAGCAGCAGTTGCTGAAGCGCCTCTGCCGCGAGCTGGTGCAACGCGAGATCATTCCGTGCGCGGACGGGTGGAATCGCGACCGTCGTTTTCCGGTGGAGATGTGGCGCCGGCTGGCTGCGCTGGACCTCTGCGGACTGCTGGTCCCACGTGAGTACGGCGGCACCGAGGTCGGCGCCGTAGGCTACGTCGCGGCAATGGAGGAGATCGGCCAGGGCGACCAGTCGCTGGCGGCGGCCTGGAATGCCCACCTGACGATCGCCTCCCTCCCGATCCTGTACTACGGCACCGAAGGCCAGAAACAGCGGTGGCTGGTCCCGCTGGCTCGGGGCGAGGTGATTGGAGCCTTTGGACTGACCGAGCCGAACGCCGGCTCAGACGCGGCTGGCATTGAGACGACGGCCGTCCAGGAGAACGGCGGCTGGGTCATCAACGGGTCGAAGACGTTTATTTCAAACCCCGGCACTGAGGTCAGCTACGGCGTGCTCGTGCTGGCCACGACCGGGCGCGATGCCAACGGCAAGAAGCAGCACGCCGTCCTGATCGTGCCGAGGGGCACACCGGGCTACGAGATCGGGAGGAACCTAGACAAGATGGGCTGGCACGCCATGGACACGCGCGAGCTGGCGTTCCGCGACTGTCGCGTGCCTGCCGATCACCTCCTCGGCGAGCAGCCGTCTATCGGTTTGCGCGCCTTCCTCAGTGCACTCGACGTCGGACGCATCAGCGTCGCCGCTCTTTCGCTCGGCCTGGCCCAGGCCTGCCTCACCGCGGCGCTTGACTACGCCCGGCAGCGGCACCAGTTCGGCCAGCCAATCAGCAAGTTCCAGGCGATCCAGTTCAAGCTGGCGGACATGGCGACCCAGGTGGAGTTGAGTCGACTCATCACCTACAAGGCGGCCTGGCTGCACGACGAGCGCCAGCCGTACAAGACCGAGGCGGCCATGGCGAAGCTGTATGCCTCTGAGAGCGCCATGAGGTGCGCCAACCAGGCCGTCCAGATCCACGGGGGCAACGGCTACATGGAGGAGTTCGTTGTCTCGCGCTACTTCCGCGACGCCAAGGTGCTGGAGATCGGTGAGGGAACCAGCGAGGTCCAGCGGCTGGTGATCGCGCGGCAGCTTGGCTGCTGATGCGACGTGGGGGCGAGGCCGGCGTGACGGAGTGGGAGACGCTGCGCCTGGAGCGGGTCGATGGGCTGGCCATCCTGTGGCTGAACCGGCCGCGAGTGCTCAACGCCGTCAATCTCGCGATGCTGGCCGATCTGAACGCCGCGCTGGATCGGCTGGAGGCTGAGGAGCCGGGGGCTGTCATTCTCACCGGGGCAGGTGAGCGCGCCTTCGTGGTGGGGGGGGACATCGCCCAGATGCGGGATCTGACGGCGGCTGATGCTCCGGCCTTCGTCGAGGCGGGTCAGTTGCTCGGCCAGCGCCTCGAGCGGTTCCCGCGCGTCGTCATCGCGGCGATCAACGGCTACTGCCTGGGGGGCGGCCTGGAGCTGGCGCTCGCCTGCGACGTCCGCCTGGCGGCAGAAGGCGCCCGGCTGGGCCTCCCGGAAGTGGGCATCGGCCTGATCGCCGGCTGGGGCGGCACCCAGCGACTCGCGCGGCTGGTCGGGCCAGGCAAGGCTCGGTGGCTGGCGATGAGCGGCGAACAGGTAGACGCCAGCACCGCGCTGCGGCTGGGCCTGGTGGAAGCCGTCGTCCCCGCGGACCGGCTCCTGCCCGAGGCCCAAGCCCTCGGTCGGCGCATCGCCTCGAACGCGCCGGTCGCCGTGCGCGAGACCAAGCGTTCGATGGTCGAGGGGGCCTGTTTGCCGTTCGACGAGGCGCTGCGCGTCGAGCGCGAGGCCTGGCTGCGGAACCTGGTCAGCGTCGACCGGGTCGAAGGACTCAATGCATTCCTGGAGCGCCGGCCACCGCGCTTCACGGACAAGTAGGCTGGCGAAAGCGGAGACACGATGAAAGCCGCGGTCTGGCACGGACCCCGAGATGTGCGAGTCGAAGACGTCCCGGAGCCGGGCGCCCCGGGCCCCGGCATGGTCACGGTCCGAGTCGCCTGGTGCGGCATCTGCGGCTCTGACCTGCAGGAGTACCTGGCGGGGCCGATCTTCATCCCGACGAGGCCGCACCGCCTGACCGGCCGAGTCCCTCCGATCACCCTGGGCCATGAGTTCTCCGGGGAGGTCGTCGCCCTGGGCGAAGGCGTCGAGCAGATCGTGCCCGGCGACCGCGTTACCGCCGACGCCTGCTGGTACTGCGGCATCTGCCCCTGGTGTCGACGCGGGCAGTACAACCTCTGCAAGTCGCTGGGAAGCACCGGCCTGTGTGCCGACGGCGCCTTTGCCCGGTACGTCGTCGTGCCCGCCTACACCGTCTTCAGGCTGCCCGAGGGCCTCTCCTACGAGATCGCCGCGCTGGCGGAGCCGACCGCCGTGGCGGTCCACGCGGTCAAACGCGGCCAGGTACAGGTTGGCGACACCGTGTGTGTCTTCGGGGCCGGTCCGGTCGGACTGCTCACCCTCCAGGCTGCGCGCGCGGCCGGCGCGGCCCGCGTCTACGTCGTGGAGCTGGCCGACGCACGCAAGCAGCTCGCGCTAGCCCTGGGTGCGGAGAGCGTCCTCGACCCCCGTGAAGGGGAGGTGGTCAAACGCCTCTTCAGGCTCACCGACGGCATCGGCGTCGACGTTTCTTTCGAGTGCATCGGCGGGGCCGAGACCGCGCCACAGGCGATCGAAGCTGCGCGCCGCGGCGGGCGCGCGGTGATGGCCGGCATCTTTCACGAGCAGACCAGCCTGCACTTCAACCGTGTGGTGATGTTCGAGAAGGAGGTCGTCGGCTCGATCGGCTACGCCGGAGAGTTCCGGGCCGCTCTACCGTTGTTGGCCGACGGCCGCATCCTGGCCGAGCCATTGATCACGGCCCGGATCGCGCTGGCCGACTTCGTCGAGGAGGGCCTCACGCGGCTCATGTCAGAAAGGGACCGCCAGGTCAAGATCCTGGTCAACCCGTCTGGCGCATGCTGAGCGCGGCCGAGCGGGCTACCCATCCGGTGCTGCCCTGGCTACCATACGACCAACGCCCATCGCCTCCTGAGGAGTCAGCTCATCGTGTCCACGGCCGCCAACGAGTTCCAGGTGTTCGTGAAACCGAACGGAGCCATCTGTAATCTCGAGTGTCGATACTGCTACTACCTTCCCAAGCGTGAGCTGTACCCGGATGACGAAGCGTTCCGCATGCCCGACGAGCTGCTGGAGCGGTACATCGTCCAGCATATCGAGGCGAGCCCATCGGAACGCATCCAGTTCTCGTGGCATGGCGGCGAGTCTACAGCGCTTGGCATCGACTTCTTTCGCCGCGTCGTCGCAGTGCAGCGAAAGCACCTGCCGGCGGGACGCCAGGTTCTCAACAGCCTGCAGACCAACGGCACCCTGCTGGACGACGACTGGTGTCAGTTCTTCCGGGCGGAGAAGTTCAGCGTCGGACTGAGCCTGGATGGTCCACAGGAGCTGCACGACCGCTATCGGGTGACCAGGGGGCGGAAGCCGACCCACAAGCGTGTCCTGGAGTCGTGGCGGCTCCTACGGCGGTACCGGGTCCCGTGCGACCTGCTCTGCGTCGTTCACAATCAGAATGCTGAGCACCCACGAGCCGTGTACCGCTTCTTCAAGGACATTGGCGCGGAGTACCTCCAATTCATCCCCCTCGTGGCGCGGCGCGCGAATGGCGAAGTCACTTCCGAGACCGTCTCACCCGAGGCTTACGGCAAGTTCCTGTGCACGATCTTCCACGAGTGGGTTCGGAACGACGTTGGCCGGATCGGCATCCAGATCTTCGA
>JADZDV010000147.1 GCA_020850915.1 Chloroflexota bacterium
ACGGCTCGCTCGTCCCGGAGCGCCTCTCGAACGGCCTCGACGGTCTCAGTTCGGAGGGGTGGGACAGCCTCCTCGGGCACGGCAACGAGCAGCCGTCCGCGCCGCACCAGGCGGACCGGGGCTGGCGCGGGCTCGATCTCGATTCGCCCGTCGCGCCAACGCACGTCCACCGGCAAGCCAGGCTGCAACCCGGCCTGGCGCCGGACCTCACGTGGGATCACCAGCCGTCCAGCGGCGTCAATGGTTGTTCGCATGGAGTACAGTCTACCACGTGATCTGCCACCATCCACTCCACCATGTGAGCAATTCTCTGGACCGTCTTCACCTACCCGCGAGTCTCCAGAGCGCGCCGGCGTTGTCAATCAATGGGTGAGAGCGAGGTGCGCGCGAGACATGTTGCAGGAACCTCCGTCAACCGGTCGCGGCACCGTCCGCAAGACCCGCGGCTGGATTCAGCACATGTCGGGCAGACTTGTGAGATCCGCAATCATCAGCATCGGGCGACGGTGCGCCACTGCTATAGTGGGTTGCCGCGCCCGATCGAGCGCGGCGCGGCCTGGAGGTACGGCATGGCGAAGATCATCGAGTGCGCCAACGTCGATCCGTCGAGCGGCTGTCAGCATGTCATCCGAGGAGAGACCGACGAGGAAGTGCTCCAGAACGCCGCGGTGCACGCCAAAGAGCACGGCATTCGCGACGTCACTCCGGAGTTCATCGCTCAGGTCAGGTCGGCCATCCGGGAGGCGTAGGCTCCAGTCGAAGGGCGTGCGGCTGGGCGGCGGTCGGTGAGCCACCAGCGGCTGGCTCACGTTGCCGCGGGTGAAGGCCGCGCCTCGCAGACCCCAGCGCTCGCCCGGCTCCTCGGCAAGCCGTTCGTCCACGCCTGAGGTCGCCAGACAGGCCCGTGGCCCGTGGTACCATCGTTCCCACACGCGGCCCTACCGGATGACCGGGTGATGCGCCGGGCCAGCGTGCCAGCCAGAGGAGCCAGGCATGCCGGTCTACGGCTTTCGATGTACTGCTTGCGGCCACGAGTTCGACCTGACGCGCCGGTTCTCCGAGTCCGGCGATCCGGCCACCTGTCCACTGGACGGCGCGGAGGCCAACCGGGTCTTCTCGGTGCCAACCGTCTTCTCGATGGGTGGCGGGGCGGTCGGCGCCGCCGCGCCCGATCCGCTGGGCGGCCCCACCTCGCCCGGTCCCAACCCGCGCCAGTTCGGCCACGGCCACGGCGGCGGGGGACACGGCCATAGCCACGGCCCGGGCACCGCGCCGCATTCGCATCAGTGACGAGTGACGAGTGATCAGTGGCTCGTGACTCGTGACGAGCCACTAACCACTAACCACTAACCACTAACCACTAACCACTAACCCTAACCACCTCCACTGCCGGGTCCGCCAGCGTCATGAGGTGGCCCATCCGGGCCACCTTGGTCCGCAGGTATGACGTATTGGCCGGGTTGAGCGTTGATGTTATCGGGACGCGCACCTCCACCGCGATGCCCTGGTGCTCCAGAGCGGCCAGCTTGGCCGGGTTGTTGGTGATGAGCCGCGCGCGCGTGACGCCCAGCGCGCGCAGCACCGCCGCGGCCGAGCCGTAGTCGCGCGCGTCGGCCGGCAGGCCGAGGGCGAGGTTGGCCTCCACCGTGTCCAGACCTCGGTCCTGGAGGCGGTAGGCGCGGATCTTGTTGATCAGCCCGATGCCCCGCCCCTCCTGGCGCAGGTAGAGCAGGCAGCCCCGCCCTTCCGCCGCGATCATTCCCAGCGCCGTGTCGAGCTGCTGGCCGCAGTCGCAGCGGAGCGAGCCGAACGCCTCGCCGGTGAGGCACTCGGAATGGAGCCGCACCAGCGGCGCTGGGCCGCGCGAGGGGTCGCCCATGACCAGCACCGGATGCTCCGCCCCGCCCACCTCGTAGGCGCGCAGCTCGAACAGGCCGTGGCGCGTCGGCATGACCGCTGAGGCCGCCAGCTCGGGCCGCGGCGTGTCGCGCGGCCCGATCGTCAGCGCCGGCGGGCGCTCCGCCGTCACCTCGCCGCTGACGATCCAGTCGCTGCCCAGACGGCGGATCTCCGTCCGCTGCAGGCCGAGCGCCTGCGCGAGCTGCGCGATGCCGAGATCACCCACCGCCTCGATACCACGCCCCAGGACGATCGGCGCCACGCAGATCGCCATGCAGTCCACCAGCCGCTGGCGCAGCAGCGAGGTCACCACGCGCGCCCCGCCCTCGACCATGATCGAGCGGATCCCCAGCCCGGCCAGCAGGCGCAGTCCGTCCTCCAGGTCCACCTGCCCCCGCTCGTCCGACCGCGCCACCAGGACCGACGCGCCGAGCGCCCTGATGCGCTGGCGCGCGGCCTCTGACGCGGCCGGCGTGGTCAGGAGGATCGTGCGGGTCGGCGTCTCGCGCAGGAGGGCGGCCGTGCTCTCCGTTCGGAGCGTACTGTCCAGCACCACCTTGAGCGGATCGGGCCCCTCTACGTGGCGGACGGTCAGGCGGGGATCGTCTCGCAGGACCGTCTCCACGCCGACGAGCACCGCTTCGTGCGTGGCTCGCAGCTCGTGGGCGAAGCGGAGGGCCTCCGGACCGCTGATCCACTGCGAGCTGCCGTTGAGCGTGGCGATCCGGCCGTCGAGCGTCTGAGCGAAGTGCACCAGGACACGTGGTCTGGGGTACCGCCCCTGTGTTGTAGCCATGAGGCACCTCGGGCACCGACTCGGAGCGCGCGGAGAGGAGCGGTGCGATGTCATCCTTGCAGATGCGCCCGGCCCCGAGCCAGAACGGCAGCGGGAGGGCCGAGCCACTGCGTGGTGGCCGGGTCTAGTAGCAATCGCCGTTCCTACGCCCAGTAAGCCACGACGGAACTCGGTTCGTACGATCAGACAGGCTAGCTGCGAACAGTATGGCTGGTTAGGCGATGGTTCGTGCGAGCTTCCAGGCAGCTAGTGGGTCACGCTCCATTTGGCTGAGATTGACGAAAAGGAGCGATACTGCATGGTAGGAGCACGGAGTCATGGCAACCATGCAGAGGGAGCGCTTGCGACCGCTGACGATCGCG
>JADZDV010000148.1 GCA_020850915.1 Chloroflexota bacterium
CAGCGGGTCAGCGAGCGGCGCTGGCGGCGGTGGGGCCAGTGGAGGGCTGAGAGAGGGGGTTGAAGACGGTGGGATCGGCGGGGCCATCAACCTGGAGGATAGCGGCTCCGCCCTTGACGAGGCGGCCGAGGCTGTGGTCCACGATGGTGTAGGTGCCAGGGTACTCCGTTTTGAACTCGACGATGGCGGAGCCGCCGGCTGGGACCAGGGTGGTCTGGATGTTGGACTGGGACTGGGAGCCGCCTTCTGGGTGGACGCGGTCGAAGATCTCGCCGATGACGTGGAAGCTGGAGGTGAGGTTGGGGCCGCCAACGCCGAAGAAGATGCGGACGGTCTCGCCAACCCTGGCCTTCAGGGCGTTGGCGCCGGTCAGGGAGCCGACGCCGCCGTTGAACAGGACGTAGTCAGGGGTCTCGTCGAGCATTTTGGCCATGTCGAAGGAGTGCAGGCCGTGCTCGCCGCGCTGGCCGCTGAGGTAGAAGTCGCCCTCCATGAGGTAGAACTCGTGGTCGACGGGGGAGAAGCCGTCAGGGGGCTCGACGACGATGAGGCCGTACATGCCGTTGGCGATGTGCATGGGGACCATGGGGGTGGCGCAGTGGTAGACGTAGACGCCAGGGTTCAGGGCCTGGAAGGAGAAGGAGGCGCTCTGGCCAGGGGCGATCTGGGTGACCGTGGCGCCGCCGCCCGGGCCGGTCACGGCGTGCAGGTCGATGGAGTGGGAGACCTGGGAGGAGGGGGAGTTCTTGAGGGTGAGGTTGACGGTGTCGCCCTGGCGGACGCGGAGCATGGGGCCGGGGACGGAGTCGCCAAAGGTCCAGAAGGTGTAGGCGACGCCGTCATCGAGCAGGGCGGTGAGCTCCTGGGTCTGGAGTTCGAACGAGACGGTGGTGGGGGGGCGGTGGGGCAGCGGGGGAGCGACCTGGGGGAGGGACAGGGGCCTCAGGCCAGCGGGGGCTGGGGGCCGGGGGGCCGGCAGGGGCTGGGCCTGTCCTGGCGCGGTTGGCGCGGCCGGGGCCTGCGCCGCCGCCGCGGCAGGAGCCTGCGCGGCTGGGGCGCCGCTGTCATCGGTGACCGTTAGCGTGCCGACCATGCCGGCCATCTTGTGGCCCGGGATCGAGCAGTAGTACTCGATCGCGCCGGCTCTCGTAGGCGTGAAGGAGCCCTGTACCGTCTGGCCAGGCTTCGCCAGGATCTTGAAGTTCAGCGAGTCGATCACGAAGTCGTGCTCGATGACGCCCTTGTTCTCGAACGTCAGGTCGACGCGCTGGCCGACAGCCGCCGTGATCTGCTTGATATCGAAGTTGAGATCGGTACCCGTGATCTTGAGCGTGAGCGGCTCGCTCGGCCCTGCTGGCGCCGTCTGTGGCGCTGCCTGGCCCTGCCGCGTCGCCAGCCCGGCTGGCTGCGCCGCGGGCGCTACGGCGATGCCAGGAGCTGCACCGATGACGCCGGGGCCGACAAGGGGGCGTATCGGTTGCGTTGTGACGGCCAGACCGGTCCAGAAGATCGCCCCAAAGAGCAAGCCCCCGGTGACGATGAGCAGTGCCTTGCCGAAAGTCATGACGTACGAGTCCTTCAGTGAGGGTGAGGTGTCGCTGCTGAGGCGTCGCGTGAAAGGAAGGAACCGCCCGCGGGCTTCGAGGGAAGTCGCGGGCGGCCTGGTCGTGGGAGCTTGCCGCTCGTTGCGTCAGTCGCGAGCTGCTGGTGTCAGCGGGTTAAGGTTGCCGGCCGCGGCCGAGCGGTTGCCACGGGCTCCGTCTGTCCGATGTGGTGCTGCCACGGAGTGCCGAGCAGCGGGAGCAGGTAGCGGTCCAGTCCGTACCAGCCGGCGGTCTTCCAGGCCAGCATAAGCAGCACCGCGCCCGCGAAGAGCGCTGGGTTGGTGCTCGCCGTGCCCGCCAGCAGGAAGCTCATGTTCATGAGGGCTCCGAAGAACGAAGCGATGCCCACGAGTGCGCCGACGATCAGGCCCAGCCCAACAGCCAGCTCTCCGAAGACGATGATCTTGGCGAACCAGGGGTGCGAGCCGCTGTCGACCAGGAGCTGCAAGAACGCGCGGTACCAGTCAAACGCCACGACCGACTTCCCGCCCGGAGCGACGGCTGCCGCCCGCTGCCAGAAACCGAGGATGCCCTGGCCCGTCTCCATCCACGCGGGATCCTCGAGCTTGTGCCGGCCCGCGTCGATCCACTGGTAGCCAACCCAGAGTCTGACCACGAGCCACAACCAGGCCAGACGTGTATTGCTGAACAAGAGCTGCGCGATCGGTGGGTCCTGGACGATTACATTGCCATACTTGTCGCTAACAATTGGCGTTTTCATCGCCTTTCCTCCGTACACCGTGTGGGTCAGACCCATATCGGTGTTCTGCCGTCATTATCGACAGTGAGGAGAATGGGCGGATGGGGCGAGTGTCCCGATTACACCGGGAAGACTGTCCTAACGGTCCGTGCTACGACTCGGCGGAATTGGGACCGAGAGCCGGACGGTCGTGCCTTCGCCGGGGACGCTGGTGGTTGTCAGCTTGCCGCCGGCGGCGTGCGCGCGAGACTGCAGGTTACGCAGGCCGTGCTGCGCGCGCGGGCGCGCCTGTTTCGGATCGAAGCCCTGCCCATTATCCGAAACGGCGATAGCCACTTCGTCCCCGAGCGTGCCAGCCCGGAGGACGATCCGGTCGGCGTTGGCGTGCTTCACGGCGTTGGTGAGCGCTTCGCGCACCGCGTGGATGAGGTGCGTCTTCGCCTGCTCTGGGAGGTCTGGTAGCGCGTCGATCGCGCAGTGGATCTCGACGCCTCCTTGTGCTCCAATGGTCTGAGCGAGCGTCTCGAGCGCTTCCCCGAGGCTCTTGTCCGCGACCGACTCCGGCTGCAGCGCCATGATGAAGCGACGAACGTTGTGCATGACCTCGGCGAGGCCTGCCGTTGCCTGCTTGACCCGGTTCCTGGCCTCCCCGGGGTTTTCGTCCATCACGTACAGCGCGTGCTCCAGACTCAGGCCGACGGCGTAGATCTCCTGGATGATGCCGTCATGCAGGTCTCGACTGATGCGATCGCGCTCCTCAACGATCGCAAGGTCGCGGAGCAGCAGATGCAGTTGCGCGTTCTCGATGGCCACCGCCGCGTGGCTAGCGAGCAGCACGATCAGCTCCTCATCCTCGTCAGTGAAGGCTGGCGCACCTTGCTTGTTCGTCAAGTAGAGATCGCCAAGCACCCGGCCACGAGAGATAATCGGCACGCCGAGCATGTTGCGCATCGCCGGATGATGCGGAGGGAAGCCGTACGCCCGCGGGTCGGACTGCACGTCGTTCACGCGGACGGGCTTGCCCTCGTGGATGAGCACACCGAGGAGCCCCAGCCCCACTGGCGGTGAGCCGATCCGGGCCCGCTGGCTGTCGCTCACGCCGACCGTGTGGAACTCGACCAGCCGCCCGCGGGAGTCGGCAACACCCAGTGCCGCGTACTGGGCTTTCACGAGATCCCGGGCCACTTCCAGGATGCGTTGCAGCACCCGGTCCAGGGCGAGCTCTGACGTGATCGCACGCGCGGCGGCAGAGAGCGCTCGGAACCGTTCGTCGAAGCTGAGCTCCCCTGCTGGATTAGTCAATGGTGGCGTCCCCCGCCCGCGACGCGCGTCCCGCCGCGCAGATAGCCGCGCCAGCACGCGGAGCGCGCGCAGAGCGCCTCGGTGCTGTTGCTGCCTTGTGCAAGCGCCGTCACAGTGTATCAGTCGATGGTAAAGGGAGCGCGATCGTTCAGAACAGCGCCGCCAGTGCGTCTTCACGGCACGCCACCGTTCTGCATTACCTGGTTCGTGCAATACGAGGCAGACACGCGGTGCCGCTGAGATGGTCGGCGAGCCGGCGCGTGTGGTCTGGGTCATGCTCTGGTCCCCATACTGTGGGACCGAACACGGTGAGGTCGGATGCGAAACAGACTTCTCTTGCAGTTCGGTCTCTTGATCAAGGCGGCTCGCCAGGAGGCGGAGCTGTACCAGGCAGAGCTCGCGACGCGCGCAGGCGTGCCGCGATCATGTGTGAGCCGGATCGAGCGGGGCGAGCACGATCTTACCGTGGTGGTGCACTGTCCGCGGCTGATGCAGTCGCTCGATCTGAAGCTCGAGCTTGTGGAACGGGCGCTCGGCGCTTCGCTCGCCCAGGCTGGCGATCCTGACATGGAGCTGATGCGCAGCGCCGCGACGGTGCCGCTGGACGCCGAGGGTACGCCATCCGGAGCCGCCACGTAGTCCTCCGCCGTCAGGAGGCGCTGGATCCCGCTTGGACGAGATCTGACCTGCCTCACTGACCAGATCCCTGGGATACCAGCGCTGTCTGGTTCAGGAACGCGTAGACGGCTCGCGCCACAGTGGTCTGACCGGCCGCGGTCCAGTGCGTATTCCTTGGGAAGTACTGGTCGCCGGCGCCGTCTGCCTGTGCCTGACGCAACGCGGGGAGAAGATCCAGGTAAGGAACATGCTGGCGTGCGGCTGCTTCCCCCAGCATGCGGCCTGGCTGCTCCGGATCGTAGCGGTTCACGTCGAGGCCTTCACTCGCGAGCACCTGGCGGAAGCGGTCTGGATCGAGCTGTCGAAAGCTGGGCGCGCCGACGACGACCAGGCGAGCGCCGATCGACGCGGATCGTCGGGCGGAGGCGCCGATGAGCGCCTCGGTCACTTCCCAGGCGTCGCGCAGCTTGCGAGGCAGACGCCGCTCGTAGATCTGGTAATCCTGACCCGGATCGCGACCCTCCTCGCCGGTCTGGTTGTTCGCGGGATCGAGCTTGCGCAAGACGCCGCTCAGCAGGAAGTTGTAGACGGTGCTGTTGCGGACCAGGAAATCGTCCCAACTGGTCCGCCTCGCCGGATCGCGCTCCGGGAAGTCCGTTTGCTTCAGATGGTTCTCCCCGTCCACCTCGAACACTGGCCGGTCGTACCGCGCGTCTTCCGACCGAATGTTGTCGTTGAGGTCGTTTCCGAGGAAGACGACGAGCAGGACGATGTCGGGCTGGTACCGGTAGCCCTCGGCGTCCAGGTACAGGTACTCCTGGGCCGTGCCGTAGCCCGCCACGCCGGCGTTGACCACGTCCACCGGTCGCGGTGCGCGCTGCTGGCGGAGCAGCGCCTGGAGCTGCTTGGTCATCGCCTGCTCCAGCGGGACGTGCGCAGCCGCCAGGAAGGAGTCTCCCAGGGCGAGGATGCGAAACCCACCGACTGGCTTCTCATAGGGGAACTCCTCGTCGCGCAGGCCCTTGGAGTTGATGCTGAAGCGCACATTGAACTCGGACGTTCGGTTGCCGCCGACAAAGTTCGGTCGATGGTGCCAGCCAAGCACCGGGTCGAATTCGCGCTCGATGCCGAGGTTGTACTCGCCGGGTAGGAACGGCCCGAACGTCCGAAAGCCGATCTCCAGCAGGCCGAGCGGCAGTGTCAGCGCGAGGACTCCGGCGGCGAGGACCGCCAGGACCCGGGCGGCGAGCGCTGTGGCTTGCCTTCTGCCTGGAGATGGTCCCGGCGATCGCCTGGCGGCCTGTCGGACGATAGGACTGGTGGTCAAGAGCGCATCTCCCCAAGCCCGCGGCGTACTGCGAGCGGCTACCTACGCACACGGGATCGAGCCCGCACAGAGCCCGTCCTCCGCCTACTTATGGGCCATGATAAAGACACCATCCCAGTCGGCGGGCGGCGGGGTCTCCAGAAGGTCTCGGCAGCGAGCGACATAGAGCTTGCTCGGTCCGTCATCCGGCGCCAGCGCGACGCAGCTCTCGAATGCGGCCAGCGCACCGCTGAAGTCCGAAGCTCGATAACGCTCGATGCCGCGGTCGAAGCCCTCCAGCAGTTCCGTGGATGCTCCATTCGGGGACGATCCGCTGCCAAGGAGCTCGTAGATAGTGACGGACGCTCTCTTCCCCTTGACTGATACGCGATCCAGGAGGCGGGCCCGGAACCCGGTTCCGGCGTGCCGGAGCGTCTGTTCGCTGAGGATGATGCTCGTGCCGTACTCCTTGTTCAGACCCTCCAGGCGAGAGCCCAGGTTCACGGCGTCACCCATCACGGTGTAGTCGAATCGCCTGGAAGAGCCCATGTTGCCGACGCTCATCGGACCGGTGTTGAGGCCGACGCCCATGTACATCGGAGGCAGGCCGTCACGCTCGAACTCCCGCCGGAGCAGCTCCAGCTCGTTGACCATCTCCAGCGCGGCCAGGCAGGCCAGGCGCGCGTGGTCCGGCTGGAGTTGTGGTGCGCCCCAGAACGCCATGACGGCGTCGCCCATGTACTTGTCGACCGTGCCCTGGTGCTTGAAGATCACGTCGGTCATGCGGGTGAGATAGACGTTCAACAGGTGGACCAGCCGCTCCGGCTCGAGTTCCTCGGAGATGCTGGTGAAACCGCGAATGTCGGAGAAGAGGACTGTCATCTCCCGCTTCTCTCCGCCCAGCTTGAGCGCCTCGGGCGCTCTGACGACCTCCTCCATGACGTGCGGCGAGAGGTACTGCGAGAGCGCCCCCTTCAGGGCGCGTTGCTCAGCCTGCTCGAAGACGATGCGGTAGAAGAGGATGAGCAGATAGGACAGCCAGAGCGACAGCAGCGGGTATGGTAGGTCCAGGATGATCCCGGTGCGCGGAAGAAGCCCGTCGATGAAGCTGCCTGTGTTGACGACGGTGTCGATGAGCCGGACCGCCGCGACGCAATAGATGGCGCTGGCCAGCAGCCCGACTCCGAGGGATGGGAGCGGCGGGAGGAAGCCGAGGGCCACGGCCGCGACTAACCCGGCGAAGATAATGTAAGCAATCGTCGTGTCCGAGCCGGCTGGGAGAATGAACAGATCGGGCCGGAGGATCGTTTCGATCGCGTTGGCGTGGACCTCGACGCCGTCCATCTTGGCGTACCGCGACACAGGCGTCCAGAAGTCATCCGCGTAAGCGGTTCCCGTGATACCGATCAACGCCAGTTTGCCTCGAACGAGGTCGGGTGAGAACCGATTGTTCAGGGCGTCGATGTAGGAGACGACCGGGAAGGTGGGGGGATCGGTGACCTCGGATGAGTCGGCCAGGTAGCTGATCCAGAGACGGTCCTGCGAGTCGACCGGGATCTGGCGGCCGGCGAACGACATCCTGCCGGCAACGATGGGCGATTCTATGATTGCCGGACGGCGCAGGAACTTTGCAGCCGCGGCAAGCGACAGGCTCGGCAGCACCTCGCCGCCCGCGTCCACCACCAGGGGCATGGACCGGATTGTGCCATCCGTATCGGGGTTCGCGTTCGCGTGGCCTATGGCCAGTGCCGCGTTGTGCAGCGCGGGTAGCTGCTGGTGGAGCTCGGCGTACCGGTTCGGGTGCCCCGGAGTGGGGGGAAGGCTGACTTCGCCGGCCTCCGCGAGTACGACGTTGCCGGCTTGCTCGATCGATGCTGCCAGCGCCTCGTCTCCGGGCGCAGGTTCTTCGAACAGCACGTCCATGGCGATGATCCGCGCACCGGCGGCCTTGAGATTGTCGATGACTCGGGCGTGGATGTCTCGCGGCCAACTGAAGACGCGTCCCTGGTCGCGGAGCGCCGCGATCGAACGATCGTCGATGGCAATCAAGGTCACCCATCGCGCCTGTGCGCCGGGTTTCAGTCGGTACAGGAAATCACTTGCCTGAAGCTGGACGGGCCGAAGATAGCCGTTCAGGAGCATGGCGGTCAGCCCCGCGCTGACGGCTATGCCGATCAGGAGCGTGACGATCAGGCGACGCCGCGTCTTCTGAGCCATGGGTTGCTTCGTCCCGACCGGGGGCCCGCTCGCCCCCCGGGGCGCCCACGGCACCGGAAGGTATACCAGGCCGGGCTCGGCTCGGCCCGGCTCTGGACTACCTCCTCCGCCGCTTGCCGAGGACGCTCCAGCCGATCAGGCCGAGCGCCAGAAGCGAGCCGGTTGCGCTGAACGGCGCGGACGACGGATCGAGGCGACTGGCCAGGAGCTGGTCGATCAGCGGGGTCGTCTCTCGGATGCCGTAGTGCCCGCCGTCATCGTCGTCCTTCCGCCTCTCTTCGTTCTCCCCCGGCGTTTCATTCGTACCGCCTTCACCATCG
>JADZDV010000149.1 GCA_020850915.1 Chloroflexota bacterium
ACGCCGTCGTCGTAGTCGCGCTTGTCCACCACCCGCGTCTCACGAGACCCGCAGCCAACACACCGCACAGCTTAGACCTCACCCAGTCTGTCCCGATCCTACGCGATCTTCTGTCGAGTGTCAACTTGGGGTGCGCCCGAACAACGTTGCAGCGCGGTCGACAGACCGGTAGGGGCGCTACAACGGCCGTTCCAACACACGTCGTCGCACCCCTGGAGGCGGTGGTGAACGGCTGGGTGAGCAGGCGACGCGCTGGAGCGCACTGATGCTGCACCGCGGACACCGGCTACACTTGAGCCAGACGATAGATGGCGACCGAACGCCTCCGGCAGGGGTGCTGGTGGTGAGGCTCGGTCAAGAGATTGAGGTAAGACGCGTGCCCACAAGCTCCCTGCGCGCTGTGCTCCTCGGGGGAGTCGGTGAGGTAGGCAAGAATTCGACCCTGTTTGAGTTTAAGGATGACCTGCTGCTGGTAGACGTCGGGGTGAAGTTCCCGGAGCCCGAGCTGCATGGCGTGGACCTGGTCATCCCCGACTACACGTACGTCAAGCAGCGCTCCCATCTGCTGCGTGGCATCATCTTCACCCACGGCCACGAAGACCACATTGGCGCCTTGCCATACCTCATCATGCAGCTTGACGGCGTGCCGCCAGTTCCGATCTACGGCACGCCCCTCACCCTCGGCCTGATCGAAGTGAAGCTGCGCGAGCATGGCCTGCTGGACCGGGTCCAGATGTTCCGCGTGCAGTCGGGCCGGCCGTTCGAGGTCGGTGGGTTCGAGGTCGAGGCGATCGACGTCAATCACAGCGTGCCCGGCGCCGTCGGCTACGCCCTCACCACCGAGGCCGGCACGTGCTTCCACACTGGCGACTTCAAGTTCGACCCTAGCCCGCCGGACGGGAAGCCCACCGACCGTGACGCGCTGCGCCGCCTCGGTGATCGCGGCGTGCTGGCGCTCTTCTCCGACTGCGTCCGGGTGGAGCAGCCTGGCTGGACGCCGTCCGAGCGAGTCGTGGATGAGAGCCTGGCGAAGATCATCGAGGACGCGCCCGGCCGGGTCATCATCACGACCTTTGCCTCGAACCTGGACCGTCTGCGCAGGGTGGCGCTGGCCGCGCACCGACTGGGTCGGAAGGTCGGCGTGGCCGGCCGCAGCATGGACGCTAACCTGCACGTCGCCGGCGAGCTTGGCTACCTCGAGGTGCCGGATGACGTCTGGGTGGACCTTCGCGATCTCAGCGCGTATGACCCGGCGAGGGTCGTCCTCCTGACGACGGGCAGCCAGGGGGAGCCGACTTCTGTCCTGAGCCGGATGGCGCAGGGCGACCATCCGCTCGTTCGGGTGATGCCCGAGGACACCGTGGTGTTCAGCGCCAGCCCGGTACCGGGCAACGAGGAGTCAGTCTCTCGCTCGATCGACAATCTCTTCCGCCGCGGCGCCAGGGTGATCTACCGCGCGGTCCACAGCGGCATTCACGTATCTGGACACGCCAGCCGCGAGGAGCTAAAGGAGATGATCCGGTTGCTGCGGCCGCGCTACTGCGTGCCGATCCACGCCGAGTACCGGATGCAGTACCTCTACCGTGACCTCGCGCGCGAAGAAGGCGTGCCGGACGACAGGATCATCATCGCCGACATCGGCGAGGTGATCGACCTCAAGAAGGATGGCGCCGGACGCGCCGGGACCGTCCCGTCGGGCTCAGTCCTGGTGGATGGCCTGTCCGTAGGCGGCGTGACGCAGGTCGTCTTGCGCGACCGCGGCCGGCTCGCCGCGGATGGCGTGCTGATCGCCACGATCGTTGTCGACCGTGAGACAGGCGAGCTGGTGGCAGGCCCTGACCTGGTGTCGCGCGGCTTCGTGGATCCCGCCGAGGCGGACATCCTCGAGGCGGCGCGGGCCCGCGTACACCGTGCGCTGGAGCGCCAGCCGAGAGGGGCGCCTGAATACGGCTTCCTGGTCGGCAAGATCCGAGAGGTACTGAACGGATACGTCTACGACCGCACGCACAGGCGACCGATGATCATCCCCGTGGTCACCGAGGTCTAGGGCTCAGGCCACCGGGAACCGCGCGAAGTACGCCTTGATGCCGTCGCAGTAGCCCTTTGCCAGGGCGTCGAGGATCTTCTCCTGGCGCAGGGCATTCGCCTCATCGGGATTGGTCAGATAGAGCGCCTCTCCGATGATGGCGGGCATCTGGCTGGGCCGTTTGATGATGTCGCTCCGGGGTCCGAGGAGGTAGTAATGGGAATCGCCGCCCAGGATCGTCCGGTCGCTGGTCCCCTTCCGGTCGCGCGCGGTGAAGCCCGCGTCAGCCAGCGCCTTGACGATCGCGGCGTTCGTCAGATCGGCCAGCCACTTGTTCCGATCGGTGAACGGGCGACCCTCGCTGTAGAAGATCTGAGTGCCCTTGACGGCCGGATCCGTCATGCCGTTGAAATGGATCGAGACGAGCAGGTCGGCGCCGGCCGAGTTTGCCAGATCGATCCGCGCCTGGAGCTCGTCGGAGAGATTCACCTTGTCGTCCCCGGTCAGGTCCCGCGGCGGCTCGTTCACGCCCCGGTCGACGGTGCGCGTGAGGACCGTATTGACGGCGCCATCCTGGAGCAGCTTCGAGGCTTTGAGCGCGACTTTCAAGACCAGGTCCTTCTCGCGGAGGACCAGGCCGTCCGGGAAGGCGAACGACGTGCCGATCTCCTTCCCGCCGTGCCCGGGATCGAGCACCACGAGCGGGTCTCGACGGAAGGCGGTCGAGAGGTCGGTGGCTGGGAGGTCGCCTGGTCGCGCTAGTCGCCGCGGCGAGTCGGTGGCGAACTGGCCGTAGAACCGGCTGCCGCGCGCCTGTTCGGCAAGGTCGGCCGGCAGGGCGCGGAGGGTCATCAGGGCTTTCAGATACTCACCCAGCAGCAGCCCCTGGGTAGTGCCGGTCGACGCGTCGTAATGCATGATGCCCCGCTGGAACCGCTGGTAAATGAAGCCGCCGTTGGTCGGATCGGGTGTCGGGCGCGAGGTGGGCAGTCCCCACAGCTCGAGATCGAAGCCTGGCATGAGGTTGCGATCGCCGCGACCGTCCGGGAACGCCTCCTCGAACTTGACGGTCTGGGAGAAGGTGGTGAAGAAGTTGACCTTCTGCCCCTGCCAAACGTCGGGCGCCATCTCTTTGACGAACTGGAGCGCCTTCGTGTGGTAGTCAGGATCCTTGACCGACGGCGCTCGCTTCACGACGTCCGAGTCGATCGCCGGGAACTCGGAGCCGTTGATCCTGGTGTACGGCATGATCCCATCGTCGAGCAGGTTCATAGTGGCCACCGCGCCGTTAGGCTGGACCTGCATGACCTGTCGCTGAAAGATCTGGACCGGCTGGTCGAGCAGTGTGAACACCCCGGAGATCGGGTAGCCGAAGGTGCGCACTCCGCCACGCTTCTGAAAGTAGTCCCAGAAGCGATCGTCGTCGACGCGGTAGCGGGTTGGAAAACTACGCGGGTCTGACGACTGCGCCTGCGCTGGCTGGGCCGCTGACGCCAGAGCGCACACAACTAGCACCGCCGCCACCAGGCGTTTGATCACGAATCCCCCCTCACTCATTGACGCGCACCGAGTAGTCTAGCGACCCACCAGGCCCATGCTCGGTCACCCGGCCAGCCTTCGTGACAGGTCTGTGAGACCCGGCGCGGAAAGGCGAACGGTACAACGTCCGGCCCGGCGCGGCGGTTTCAGAGCGACGGCCGGCATTTCCGGGCGCGCGGTTCGCGTAACGTCAGCAGGAGCGGAAAGGCGGCGGAGCACGCCAGATGTCAGGCGTGTCGGCGAACGCGGGTCGGGCTCCGCGCCCGCTCCGAGGCGGAGGCAGCGTGTATACTCTGTTGTCTCACGGGGGTCCGCGTGCAGCTCTCAGTCATCATCCCCATCCTGAACGAGGAAGAGAACATCCCCGCGCTCCATGAGGAGCTGATGGGGGTTCTGGAAACGCTGGGTCGCACGTTCGAGGTGATCTACGTTGACGACGGCAGCACGGACAGGAGCTTCGAGCTGCTCCGCGACCTCGCGATGAGCGACCCCCGCATCCAGGTCATCCGGTTCCGGCGCAACTTCGGACAGACGGCCGGTCTGCGAGCCGGCATCGAAGCCTCACGCGGAGACATCCTGGTCTTCATGGACGGAGACCGCCAGAACGACCCGCACTCTATCCCGGACCTGCTGAACAAGCTCGACGAGGGTTACGACGTCGTCAGCGGCGTACGCAAGAACCGCCAGGATCCCTCGATCTCGCGCAAGCTGCCATCTCGCCTGGCGAACATGCTGATCTCGTCGGTCAGCGGCGTGCATCTGCGGGACTACGGCTGCACGCTCAAGGCGTACCGCCGCGAGGTGATCGAGAACGTCAAGTTGTACGGCGAGTTGCACCGCTTCATTCCGGCCTACGCCGCCTGGAATGGGGCTGAGATTACCGAGCTGGATGTCGGCCATCGGGCGCGGACGGCTGGACGCTCGAAGTACGGCCTCGACCGGACCATCAAGGTCCTGCTGGACCTGATGACCCTGAAGTTCCTGAGCGACTACTCGACGAAGCCGATCTACCTCTTTGGCGGACTGGGCGCAAGCTTCTTCCTGGCGGCCGGCGGCGTCCTGCTGTACGTGCTCTTCCAGCTCTTCGTCGAGGGCGTCAAGCTGAACCGAAACCAGCCGGCGCTGTTCATCGCGCTGGTGTTCGCACTGTTCGGCCTGGTGCTGATCATGAACGGCCTGCTGGCCGAGCTAAGCACCCGAACCTACCACGAGTCACAGGACAAGCCGACGTACACGGTGCGGACGCGGATCCGCAACGGTAGAGTGGTGGACCTCCGCGCCCGTCGGCGCGCATTCGAGGACTTGGACTCGAGCGAGGAGGCGGTCCCCTCCGGGCAGGAGGGTCCCAGGCCGAAAGTCGGCGTATAGTCTCCGAGCGGGTCGCGCCACCGTGGCGCCTCACGTCTCGAGGCTGAGATTCCACTCCACTTGGCGGCGCAGGCCTTCGATGAGCGGCGTGGTCGGCTCGTAGCCAAGCGCCGCCCGCGCCCGACGGATGTCGGCACGAGTGTGAAGCTGATCGCCCTTGCGGGGCGGACCGTAGTTGAGCTGCGCCTCGCGGCCGGCCAGCTCCTCGATCGTCCGAACGATCCAGCTCAGGTCGCGCGCCTCGCCGCCCCCGATGTTGTAGACCTCGCCAACCTCACCGCGATCGAGGGCCCGCGACGTCGCCTCGACGGCATCGTCGATGTAGGTGTTGCTCCGACTCTGCGATCCGTCACCGAAGATCGTGATCGGCTCGCCCTTCAAGACGCGGCTGATGAAGATCTGATACGCCATGTCCGGCCGCTGGCGCGGGCCGTAGACCGAGAAGTAGCGCAGGACGATCACCGGCAGGCCGTAGCTCTCCTGGTACGCCAGCGCCAGCCGCTCCGCGCACAGCTTGGTCGCGCCGTACGGCGAGATCGGTCGGGGTAGCGTCGTCTCGTCGCCGTCAGCCATTCGCCCGTAGACCGAGGATGTGGAGATGAAGACCAAGCGCCCGACTCCGCTGGAGAGTCGCGCTGCTTCGAGCAGGCGCTGGCTCGCCAGGACGTTGCAGGTCATGTACTCCTCGAAGTTGTCCCAGCTCCGGGGGAGTCCGGCCATCGCCGCCTGGTGGACGACGGCGTCTACGCCATCCAGGACAGACTCCAGTGCCGCCGAGCGCAGGTCCGCCTCGATGAAGCGATAGGCTGGGTGCTCGAGCGCGGCAGACAGATTGCGCTCCTTGAGGCTGCGCGCGTAATAGGGATTGAACGAGTCGAGGCCGACGACCTCGTGTCCCTCCGCCAGGAGCCGCTCGGAGAGATGCGAGCCGACAAAACCAGCCGCGCCAGTTACCAGGATTCGCAACATGCGCCTCCACCGCTGGCCGGGACGATAGCAGAGCCCCGGACGGTCGGCCACAGGCGCGGGTGGAGAGGTCGCCTATAATCGTCCCACCGGCCGCCTGGCGGCCCCCACCACCTTGATGGCACTCGCCCACCGCGCCCGGACCCTGCTCCTCTGGCCCGGATTGCCGCTCCTCTATCTGCTGCTCCCGGGCCATCCGTTCGGTTGGCTGAGCGGGCTGCCGTGGGGCCTGGACAGCCTCGCTGTCGCCGTTGGCCTGCTGGCGCTGGCTGTGCTTGCCGGGGGCGGCGCCCCCATCGGGCGCGCGATGGTGCTGGTCCTGGTGGCCGCGGGTGTCGCGCGCGTCTTCCTGTTCATGACGGCGCCCAGCTACGGCCTGGAGGCGGTGTACCGCACCGCGTCCAACGGGCTGCCCGAACGCTCGATCGTCTTCAAGGACGCACCGTTCACCCGCGTCGACCAGCAACTCGACTTTATTGGCGAGGGGTTCCCGGTCCAGTTCTTCAACGACCAGCGGCGGTTCAACTTCTACTCGCCCAGCCAGCCCCGGCGCGATCTGCTGCCGTTCGAAGCGACCTGGCGCGGCTGGCTCGGTCCGACCGAACCCGGCGAGACGCGCCAGCTAGCCATCTGGGCGACCGGTTCCGCGCAGGTCTCGATCGACAACCGGGTGGTGCTCGAGGTCCAGCGCACCGCCGCGCCCCAGCTCAAGATCGCGGGCCTGCCACCCGACAGCCGGCCCCGGCAGCTCCTGGTCCGCTATCGCCGGCCGGAGGGCTTGGTCCCGTTGCTACGCCTGGGATGGATGGCCCCCTCAGGCTTTCAGCCGCTGGGCCGGACGGCGTTGGGGACGACGCCGATCTCGTCCCGCCACCTGGCCGTCGACACGTTCGCGAGCGGTCTCGCCAGAGCGCTCGACGTCGCTGTGCTCGCGGGGGCCATTCTCGCGCCTCTGTTGTCGGCGCGCCGACGTTGGAGCCGAGCATCGCTCTCTCTGGCGCTCGACAGTGGCGCGCTGCTCGACCGGATGGTCGTCGCCGCGGTGCTGCTCTTCGGCCTGCTGGAAGGGCTGCGAACATGGGGCTGGCTCGCGGGGCAAGCGACGGTCCTGTCCGGCGGCAACGACTGGCTGGCCTATGAGAACTATGCCCGCGACATCATCCTGAACGGCTGGCTCGGCAACGAGCAGGCGCCGCTCGGTCGGGGCACGCCATTCTTCTACCAGCCGCTCTACTCGTACGTCCTGGCCGGGATGCACCTGCTGGTTGGCGAGTCGGTCGGCAGCGTGCTGGTGCTGCAGCGCCTCGCGCTGGCGGCCAGCGGTGCGCTGGTGTACCTCCTGGCGCGCCAGCTCGGCGGCAGGGCCGCCGGGCTATCCGCCCTGCTCGTGTTCTGGGTGGTTCGCTTCACGGTCGGCAATCCCGTGGCCGGCCTGCTCCTGTCGGAGAATCTCGCGGTCCCCCTCGTCCTGGCGCTGTGCATCCTCACAGGACGTTACCTGCGCAGGTTCGAGCTGCGTGACCTCGTCCTCGGCGGCCTCGCCCTTGGCTGCGCCGCGCTCGCCCGCTCGACCCCTCTGTTGTCGCTGCCCCTCATCAGCCTGACCGTCCTGGTGGCGAACCGCCGGCGAGGCCTCGCCTGGCGCGCGGCGTCGCGGCCAGCCGTCCTGTTTGGCGTCGTCACGATGCTCTGCGTGCTGCCCGCCACGGTGCGCAACCTGGTCGTCTCGGGCCAGCCCATCCTCATCACCACCACCACCGGTAACAACCTCTGGGACGCCCATCGGCCGCCGGCGCGGATCAATCTGCGGGGAATCGACCAGAATCCGCTGTATGACGCCCTGAAGTTCGACCGACCGACGCGAGAGGTGGCGGAGTTCGTCCGCCAGGACCCGGTCGCTTACGCTGGGACGCTTGTCGTTCAGGCCGCTTACGCTGTGGGCTACACCGGGCTGTCGATCGGCGATGGATCGGTGCGCTGGGAGGTCGTAGGTCTGGTTATCCTGTACCTGCTTTCGCTCGTCTTGCTCCCGCGGATGCGTGGCATCTCCGCCTGGCCGGTCCATGCATTCGTCGTCACCCACATGGTCGCGATGACAGTGTTCCAGGCCCACCAGTACGGCTTCCGCCTCGTGCTGCCGATGTACGGCGTGATGGCCGCGCCGGCCGGCGCGCTGCTGGCGGAAGGGCTGGCA
>JADZDV010000150.1 GCA_020850915.1 Chloroflexota bacterium
AGCCGCTGGTGGCGCTGAAGCCGCGGACGCCTCGGGCGGCTTCGCGGGCGCGGAGGCCGGCTGGGCAGGAGCGGACGGCGCAGCCGGCGCCGGGCTGCACGCGGCCAGCGGCCAGAGCGCAGCGCCGAAAGCTGCCTTCACGATGAGGCCAACGATCTGGCGGCGGGATCGCGTCATGGCTCAGTTCTCCCGGTACTGATGTCCAGTCGGCTCCGCCCGGCCACGCTGCACACGGGGCACATCCGACCCCTGGGCGAGATGCTGCCCGTAGACCGCCGAGCCAGAGATCGCTCGACGCCCCGAGGTCAGGTGGACTGTACTCCAGAGCTGGACCATCGTCAACCGTGCATCGTGCCGGATGGTTGGAGCCGGGTGCGACCGACTTGTGTTGAAACGGCCGTTGGAGCGCCCCTACCGGTCTGTCGACCACGCTGCAACATTTTCTGGGCGCTCCCGTTGGAGCCGGCCGACTCAGCGGCAGGCCGCGAGCGTGTAGGATGCAGCAGACTGACCTGTTCGCGCCCTGGGCGCTGGAGATACCTGATGCCTGCCCCATACAGCCACATTGCCGACCTCGCCGCGTCCGAGGTCCCCCGGGATGGAATTCTGAGCCGCACGCTCTACGACGGCGCGGATGCCAAAGTGATCCTGTTCGGCTTCGACGCGGGCCAGGAGCTCTCCGAGCACACCTCCTCGCGGCCGGCGGTGATGCACTTCGTGCGCGGCGAGGCGGCCGTGACGGTCGGCGGCGACGCCCTGGCGGCGACGCCGGGCACCTGGATCCGCATGGCGGCCGGGACGGCGCACAGCGTCCGGGCCCAGAGCCCGCTGGTGATGCTGCTGACGCTGCTGCCGGCCGAGGAAGACGCCCACGGCTAGGAGGGTGTACGAGAGGGCGTTACGCCCGGCGAGGGCGTCCCTGGTGGTCTCGCCGTCCCTTCGCCCCGGCTCGCCCAGACGTTGCCGGTGGGGTCGTACAGCTCGACCGAGCCGAGCAGGTTCTTGCTGTCCGGCGCTCCACCTGTTACCAGGACGCGGCCGTTCGGCAGCAGGGTCGCCGTGTGGGCCCATCGCCCCTGGGCCAGACGGCCAGCCGCGCTCCAGCGCCCCGCCGCTGGATCGTACCGTTCGGCCGAGTCCAGACCTTTCGAGCCGCTGTCCGCGTAGCCACCCACGGCGAGTGCCTGGCCGTTCGCCAGGGTGGAGAGGGTGAAGCTCGCACGGGCCTGGGTCAGCGCGCCGGTCGTCGTCCAGCGGTTGCTCGCCGGGTCGTACAGCTCGGCCGACGTCAGGGCATCGCCGTCGCCCGGTCGGCCGCCGACGACGAGGAGGCGCCCGTCGGACAGGAGGATCGCGGCATGCTCGTTGCGCGGCTGGGCCATGGCGCCGGCCGGCGACCAGCGATCGCTGGCCGGATCGTAGCGCTCGGCTGTGGCGAGCACCTCGCCGTGGCCGGCCGCGCGGCCTCCCACGACGAGGACCTGGCCATCCTGGAGCAGGGTGGCCGTGTGGAAGATGCGGGGCTGGGCCGGCGCCGCGGCCGGCCGCCAGCCATTGGCGGCTGGATTGTACCGCTCGCTCGGACCGATCGCACTGCCGCCGCTCGAGCTGGCGCCGCCGACGACCAGCACCTGGCCGTCCTTGAGCAGGGTGGCCGTGTGGGCCGCGCGGCCCTGGGCCAGCGAGGCGGCCAGGGACCAGCCCTCGGGCGTATCGATCGGCGCGCGCTGCAGGTCCGCGAAGGGCGTAGCCGCCGATGCGAGGAGGTAGCTGGGAGTCGTGGGCGCCACGGGCGCGCTGGCTGGCGCCAGGGCGCTGGCGAGCGGATTACCACGGTACTGGTAGCGCTCCGCGGTCGCCAGGCCGGAGCCGTCCGAGGTCGAGATGCCGCCGACGACGAGTAGCCGACCATCGCGCAGCAGGGTGGCGGTGTGCAGACCGCGCGCCCGGCCCATGGCGGGCGCCGCCTGCCAGGCGTTGGCGCCCGGGTCGTAGCGCTCGGTCGCGGCGAGGGCCGCGTCTTTGGAGCCCGCCCCACCCACCACCAGCACGCTGCCGTCGGCCAGCAGGGTGGCGCTGTGGAGCACGCGCGGCGTGGCCATCGCGGGGACGGGCCGCGGCGGGCCAAGGGTCGGGGTGAGCGCGGCGGCGGGCCTGGTCGGCTGACTGGCGGTGGGCGTGACGTTCGACGCCGCGATCGGCGTGCTCGTCGGGCTGGCGGCCGGCTGATCGGACCGCTTCAGCAGCGCATAGCCGCCGACGACCATCACCAGGGCGAGCGCGCCAAACGGCAGCAGCCAGGCCGGCAGGGAGCGCGGCGGCACCGGCCCGGGGACCGGTGCCGGGCGGGGTGCAGGGAAGGGCGTGGGCGCTGGCGTCGGGACCGGCGTGGGAGGCACCGGCCGGGGGATTGGCTGGGCGACGGTGCTGTCCCAGTACGAGGGCTGGTTCGAGCCGGCGGCCAGCGCCTGGACCATCATGGCGCCACTGGAGTAGCGCTCCTCGGGACGCTTGGCGAGCGCCTTGAACAGCACGCGCTCCACGGCCTCCGGCAGAGCCGGGTTGATGGAGCGCGGCGGCGGGAGCGGCTTATCTGCCTGCGCTCGCAGGACCGCCAGCGGCGTGGCCGCGACGAACGGCGGCCGGCCGGTGAGCAGCTCGTAAGCGACCACGCCCAGGGCGTACAGGTCCGAGGCGGGCCCGGCTAGCTCCCCTTCGGCCTGCTCGGGCGCCATGTACCGCGGCGTCCCCACGACCAGCCCGGCCGAGGTGAGGGCGGAGGTTCCCTCGAGCGCTCGGGCGATCCCGAAGTCGCCGAGCACCGGGCGGCCGTCGCTTCGGAACAGGACGTTCGACGGCTTAACGTCGCGATGGACGATGCCCTGGCTGTGGGCGTAGTCGAGGGCGTCCGCGAGCAGTCGGAGTACGGCGACGGCCTGATCGAGCGGCCAGGGCCGGCCGAGCCGCTGAGCGAGCGTGCCGCCGCCGATGAAGGGGCTGACCATGTAGGTCAGGCCGTCATGCTCGCCAAAGTCCCAGACGGGCAGGATGTTGGGATGGTCGAGGCGGGAGATGGCGCGCGCCTCGCGCCGAAAGCGTTCGAGGTAGCCCGGCTCGGAGGCGAAGCGATGGGACAGCAGCTTAATCGCGACATCCCGCTCGAGCCGCGCGTCCCAGGCGCGCCAGACCTCCGCCATTCCGCCCTCGCCGGCCGGCTGGACCAGCCGATAGGGTCCCAGGGACACGCCAGGAGCGAGCTCCACCCTGCACCACCTCCCATCGCGAGCGTCGAGCGGCGCCGTTTCAAGCTTAAGCCGATCGGGCGGCGGTGGCAACGGGTGGCGGGGGAGGAAGCGGTCGAGGTTTGGACGCGCGTCGCGGAAATTGGCTAGCGGCGTTAGCCAACTTTGAGCACCCGGTGTCGGCTGCCGGCTCGATGTGAGGTCGATTTGTGTTCTATCGACCCCACCTCACGCCTGGACGGTATGATGGCGCCGGAGCCCGCACGGAATGGGAGTAGCGGCCATGTCTATCACGCTAGCGGAGTTTGAGAAGCAGGCGCTGAGACTTCCACTGGAGGACCGTGTCCGCCTCGTTCAAGCGTTGATCGAG
>JADZDV010000151.1 GCA_020850915.1 Chloroflexota bacterium
GACCTACCACCTCACGGACAACGTGGCGGAGCTGACCCCGTTCGCCGTCTGGGCGCTCTCGGCCGGCCACTTCCCGCTCGCCCTCGGTGTCCTCCAGGTGCTCTGTCTCGACGTCGGGACCGACCAGTTGCCCGCCCTCGCCCTCGGCACGGAGCGGCCCAGCCCTTCGGTGCTCAAGCAGCCGCCCACTGGCAAGCACCTGGTGGACGGCGAGATGTTCCGCCGCGTCTTCCTCGTCCTGGGGCCGGTTGAGGCGCTGGTGGAGATGCTAGCCTTCCTGGGCGTTCTCCTGGCGGCCGGCTGGCGCCCCGGGCTGCCGCTCCCCTCGACGCCCGTGCTGCTCAGTGCTTCGGGAGCGGCCTTCGCGGCGGTCGTCCTCGGTCAGGCGGCCAACGCCTTCGCCTGCCGCGGTACCACCCGCTGGCCCGGCGCGCTCGGCTGGCGCACCAATCCGCTCCTTCTGGCGGGAGTCGCGGTGGAGTTGCTGCTGCTGGCTGTCTTCCTCTTCGTCGAGCCGGTCGCCAGCCTCCTCCACCAGGCGCCGCCGCCCCTCGTAGGCTGGGTCATCGCCCTCTGCGCCGTGCCGGCGGTGCTGGGCGTCGACGCCCTCCACAAGCGCTGGCGGCGCGATGGCTGAGTCCCCCGGGAGCCATCCGCGGTATCATCAATACTGGGAACCACGAGTTCTGAAAGGGCGGCGGGTGTAAACGCATGATCGACTGGTCCTCCTGCCCTGCTGTCGAGCGAGACCCTGAGCGTGTCAGCGGAGCCTGGGTGTTCCGAGGCACTCGCGTGCCGGTTGCCGCGCCTTTCGAGAACCTCGAGGACGGCGCGCAAGTAGCGCAGTCCGTCGAGTGGTTCCCCGGCGTCACGATCGAGCAGGCGCGCGCAGTGCTGGAGCATGCGACGCGTAGCGCGCTTGTTCCCGCCTGAGTGCGAATCCTCTTCGACCAGGGCACACCCGCACCCTTACGCCACTTTCTGACTGGCCATCAGGTCATGACAGCCTACGAATGCGGGTGGGCGACTCTTACGAATGGCAAATTACTCGATGCTGCCGAGACGCATGGATTCACGGTGCTGATCACTACCGACTCAAGTCCGCGGCACCAGCAAGATCTCTCGGCTCGACGAATCTCGGTCGTAGTGCTGACTACGACGAGCTGGCCACGGATTCAACGCGCCGTTGACTTGGTTGTTCGAGCAGTTAATCAAGCGACTGGATCAGGCTACACCGAAGTGTCGATTCCCTGACTCAGCTCTCGCTGTCCTGGTGCGTTCGGCCCTCCGAGAACCGCGGGGGATAGACGCGGTAGGTCGCCATGGCACGGAGGACGAGTTGGCCGTCCTGGTCTGTGATGCGCGCCTCGGCGGTGGCCAGCGACCGACCGACCTGGATGACCGTCCCCTCGCAGAGCAGGTCACCGTGCGCCGGCCGGAGGAAGGTCGTGGTCATGCTGACTGTCCCGACCGTCGTGCCGGGTGTCAGGCGGGTCAGCACCGCCTGGGCCATCCCAACGTCCGCCAGCGCCGCTTGAGCCCCGCCATGGGTCTCTCCCCGGAGGTTCGCCAATTGCGGCCGGTGCGCCAGGCGGATGTGTGCCGTGCCGTCGGCCGTCTCCAGGATCTCGAACCCCATGTGGGGATAGAAAGCGCCAAAATCCACGTCGTCAGCTCCGCCCCGCTCCCGCCCCGTCAGGTGTGAGCGTGTTTCTTCTGAGAAGACACCGGCTGGGGCGCCGAGCGCTATGGTATCGTTCCTTCCGAAGCATGGCAGGTTCCTCCAACGGCCGCCGATCCGACGAACCCGAGTGCAGCTCCACTCCCGCGCGGTCCTGGCTCCGGGTTCGGCCAGCAGCTCCAGGACCGCGCCGCGCCCCTGACAGCTCATTCGATCCCTTGAAGGCTGAGCCCCAGCCCTCCGCCCGCGCAGAGACTGGCGCCCTGGCGCCGGCTTTCGCGGTTGCCTCAGACCGCGCCACTTCCGCGGGCCGACCGACGGACGGGCCGTCCGCCTCGCCGCGGCGCCTCGCCCGGCCAGAGACCGTGCTCTCGTTCGTCATCCCGCTGGGGCTGCTCTACGTTATCGCGGCGCGGGGCTTCAATCTGAGTCTGGCGGAGGTCTGGGACCGACTGCGGACGGCGAACAATGGGCTGCTGCTCCTGGCGGTGGGCGTCTTCTACACGTCGTTCGTTCCGCGGACCCATCGTTGGCGCACGCTGCTCGAGAACGCTGGCCTCGATCGGGCGGCTTACCCCCGCATCCCACGCTTCGGCCGCCTGTACGAGATGGTTGTCCTCTCGACCTTCGTAAACACCGTCACGGTGGCCCGTCTGGGTGACGCCTACCGCGGCCACCTGCTCACGAAGGCGGCTGGGGTCTCCTTCACGGCAACCCTCGGGACGATCCTCGCCGAGCGCCTGGTGGATGTCGCCGTCATCGCGCTCACCCTCACCCTGGCGGCGCTGGTGGCCTTCGGCGGCCAGCTTCCGGAAGTCGCTGCCGACTCCCTGCTGGGCGGCGCGGCGCTGGGGGTCCTCGGGCTGATGGTGCTGGTGTCGCTCCGACGCCTCGCACCGCTCGTCCAGCGCTGCCTGCCGGTGCGCTGGCGCCACCACTACGCCAGCTTCGAGCAGGGCGCCGTGGGCTCCATCGGCCGCGTTCCGCTCCTGGTTGCTCTCTCGGCGGCCGGCTGGCTGGTCGAAAGCGCGACCCTCTACCTCTCCGCCATCGCGGTCGGAGCCGGCATCTCGCCGGCCGGCGCGGTGGTCGCCGCCCTGGTCGCCTCCCTGGCCGGCATCCTGCCGTTCACCCCCGGCGGCCTCGGGGTCACCGAGGCGAGCATCGTCTTGATCCTGGCCCCGCTCGGCGTGGACCCCACCAGCGCGAGCGCGGTCGCCGTGCTCAACCGCGTGATCAATTACTGGAGCCTCGCCCTGGTCGGCGTGGGCCTGTATCTCACTGGCCGCGGCCGCTGAGGCCAGCGCTCACTTCTGTCGCGGCCAGGTAGCGATCCGCAGGCCCTTCAGGGCCGCCAGCTCCTCGCGCAGCCGCGCCACTTCGGCTCGCTCACGCTCGCCGAGCTGGCGCATGCGCATGGTGGCGAGGCGCTTCGTCGCTGAGACAGCGGCAGGCGGGTGGCTGGCGGCAATGGCCGCCCAGCGGATCGCCTCCTCCACCACGTCCCCGTCCACCACGCGGTTGACCAGACCGATCCGCTCGGCTTCGGACGCCGAGATGCTTCGTCCGAGCAGCAACAGGTCGAAGGCGTGCGCCGAGGGGATGACCTGCATCAGACGGAGCGCGCCCACCCCCGAGATCATCCCGCCCTTGACGTCCGGCAGCCCGAGCACCGCGTCAGGCGCGGCCAGCCGCATATCGCAGTGGATCGCCATCGTCAGACCGAGGCCAAGACAGTACCCCCGTACCGCGGCGATCAGCGGCTTGTCGAGCGGCTCCAGGAGGCCTGGGAGCGAGGCGAACAGCAGCTCGTTCGCTACCGCTTCTCCGGACCGCTCCATCTCCTTGACGTCCGAGCCAACGCAGAACGCCCGCTCGCCGGCCCCGCACAGCACGAGCGCCCGCACGGACGGATCGGCCGCGGCGTCGCGCCACACCGCGGCCAGCAGCTCTTTCGCCGCCGTGTCCAGCGCGTTGAGCGCGCC
>JADZDV010000152.1 GCA_020850915.1 Chloroflexota bacterium
CTCATCCCGCTTCGTGCGGACAAGCCCCTCGCCTGAAGCTGGGAAGGGGCTTTCTCTTACCCGAATGATTCGCTCGTCCGACATCCACGAGAGATGCTCCAGCCGATCTCGCGAACCGCGCGTGACGTGTCCCGGTGTCTTGACCGCCGGCAACCAGCGGCAGACAGGGGGAGCGCACGAGGGACCGTTTGACCCAGGCCACGCGCACCGAGGCCGGCGCCCTGGGTCCTGGCGCGATAGCCGTGGCGACCGTTGGACCGGCCCGGGGGAACCCGGCTGCCGGCTGAGGTGTACCAACGTATACAATCGGCAACGGTGTTCCGGGAGAGCCTGAGCTGGCGGCCTCGCGGGCTGGATGATCTGTGAGCGCCCAAGCGGGAGTTCGGAGCCCATGGTGGACGACGCGCTGAGACAGGCGCACGAAACGCCGGAGCAGATCGTCGCGGAGCGGCAGGGCATCATCAGGATGCTCAATCCGTTCGGGCGCATCTGGCTGCGCATCATCGCACGGCTGCACGAGTATTCCACAAAGCTAGACCGGCGTCGCTTGAATCTCTCGTGGATCGACGATCAGCTCGCGGTTGGCGGGTCCATTCTGGTACGTGATTATCCCAAGCTCGCCGCCATGGGGATTACCGCGGTGATCGACGCGCGCAAAGAAGCGCGGGACCGGGTGGATGAGCTGGAGCGACTCGGCATGCGCTTTCTTCACCTGCCGACGCCGGACCGCTACGCGCTGACGGAGGAGAATATCGGCCGGGGGGTGGCGTGGGCGCTCGAGGAGCGGGCGGCCGGCGGGAAGCTCTTCGTTCACTGTGAGCACGGCGTGGGCCGAGCGCCATTGCTCGGCAGCGCCATACTGATCTCGAGCGGACTCAGCGCGCCCGAGGCGCTCCGGTTGATTCGGACGAAGCGCTGGCAGGCAGCGCCGAACGACCGCCAGCTCGAAGCGCTGCTGCGCTACGAGGCGGCGCGTCGGGGCTCGGTCTCGGCGTCTCTGTAGGGAGCGTCCCCGACGAGATAGGGGGCGTGGTCCTGGGAAAGCCATCCCATCGCCGACGCCTCGGGGCAGAGCTGGGGCTCGACGCGGCCAGCCGGATGGGCGACGAACTCGAGCACGCGGTCTCTGGCCAGGGCGGGGAGGACTCGAGGGCCAACGGCGCGGTCGCGATCGGGGCACGTCACGGGGCCTCCAGAGAGGCGCGGGCGGCACGGGCAGCAGCGATCCGGAGCGGCTCAGCGGTGCGGATGAACGCTCCGAACTGCCGCCTCGGCGGCTACTGCGCTCGTGCCCGGCCACGCCTGTGCGCTATGCTCTGGTCAAACCGTCTCTTCCCGGGCGCTGGGTATCTCTGGAGTGTGGAGCTCATCGTTCGACGCCCAGGAACACGGTGCCCCACAGGCGCCACGGCGGGAGCTATCGCCGACATGCTGGCTGGTGTTCGCCCGCGCGTGACGGAACGGAAGATGACATGCCGGGCAGTCATTGGATGATCGTTCAGACGGAGGAGAACTTCGCTATCACAGCGGCGCTGGGTTTCTCCACCGCTGGGACCAAGACTAGGCATCGGCGCAAGGCAGAGCGCATGCAGGTCGGGGATCGCATCGTCTACTACCTGAGCGATCGCCACGTCTTTCCCGCGACGGCGACGGTGGTCACGACGTTCTATGAGGACCACCGGCCGATCTGGAAAAGCCACGAAGCCCGCCCGGAGCTGTACCCGTGGCGTGTCGCCACGCGGCCGGATTACGTGCTCGAGGCGCACGAATGGCTGGATGCGTACCAGCTAGCGCCGCGGTTGATGTACGTGAAGCGCTGGCCAGCGGAGCTGTGGCCGCTCGCGTTCCAGGGCAACATCCATCTGCTGTCGTCTCAGGATTTTCGCCTGATCGAGGGTGAGATGGATCGGATTGTGCAGCTGCGCGGCCGGCGGCGTGAGCGACCGCCTCGACGGCCGCGGGCGCAAGATGAGCGACCCGCGATTGGCGAGCTGGCGCTCAGAGCCGACTGAGGAGCCGGGTCGGACGCGCGGGCGGCGGGGCGGACTATAATTACAGTAGTGAAGCTGGACATCCGGTCACAGGGTCCGCGGCATCGTCGCCGATCGATCGACCCAGGCGATTGCCGCGCGAGCACCCGCTTGAACGGCGGGCCATATGCAGCCGGCAGCCCCGACGATCATGGAACGCCCGGACAACGCGACATCGGGAGCGCTCGGGCACGGAGGACTACGTGAAGCGCGACGACCTGGTCATCCGGGTTGCAGGCGAGGCTGGTGAGGGGGTGCTCTCGACCGGCCAGTTGATTACCCAGGCTGCCGCTCGAGCGGGCTACGGAGTTCTGACGGACTCGGTGCCGCCAGCGGAGATCAAGGGTGGGCATTCGTTCTTTCAGATCCGCCTCTCTGATCGCCGGCTCTACTCGCGCGGCGATGGTCTGGACGTCCTGCTGGCGTTCAATCAAGAGGCGTTCGACAAGAATATCAAGGAGCTCCGCGACGGCGGGCTGCTCCTATTCGACTCGGCCGATTTCACGCCGCCGGCAGACGCGACTGGCCGCTATCGCCAGTTCCCGCTGCCGCTCACGGCGATTGCGAAGCAACAGCTTCAGTTTGAGCTCGGTAAGAACGTTGTGGCGGTTGGGGCGGTTGCCGCGCTGAGCAATCTGCCGATGGAGTACCTGACCAAGCTCATCACCGAGCGGTTCGCTAGAAAGGGCCATGATATTCTCGACAAGAACCTGCGGGCGCTGGAAGCTGGCCGCAGGTGCGTCGAGCAGACGATCCCCGAGCGCGACCTGCTGGGTATAGCGCCGAACACGGGCGGCCCAGATCGCATGGTGCTATCCGGCAACACGGCGGTGGCGCTCGGCGCGCTCGTCGCGGGTTGCCGCCGCTACGCGGGATATCCGATTACTCCAGCCACGGACATCATGGAGTTCCTCGCGTCTGAGCTGCCGAAAGTCGGTGGCGCGGTGGTGCAAGCGGAGGACGAGATCGCGGCGATCGGCATGGTACTGGGCGCCTCGTTTGCCGGTCAGAAGGCGATGACCGCCACCTCCGGGCCGGGCCTCAGCCTGATGTCCGAGATGCTGGGTCTGGCGTCGATGGCTGAGCTGCCCGCGGTGGTTGTCGACTGCCAGCGGGCCGGTCCTTCCACCGGCATGCCGACACGGCACGAGCAGGGAGACCTGAACCTGGCGGTCTACGGCGGGCACGGCGAACTGCAGCGGATCGTCCTGGCGCCGGTCTCCGTGGTTGACTGCTTCTGGCAGATGATCAACGCGTTCAACGCAGCCGAGCGCTACCAGGTGCCGGTGGTCGTGCTGTCGGACACCGTGCTGGCAGTTCGGACGGAGAGCATCCCAGCGCCAGACCTCGCGCAGGTCACGATCGAGCATCGGGCCGGCTACCGCGGGAACGGGCGGAGCATCCCGGCTGCCGAGAGCGGCTACCTGCGCTACCGGTACACGGGGGACGGCATCTCGCCGATGTCTACGCCGGGCGTTGCGGGTGGCCAGTATGTGGCGACGGGCCTGGAGCACAACGAGGCGGGGCGGCCGCGCTACGACGCGGTTACCCACGCCGACATGACGAAGAAGCGCTTCAAGAAGCTGGAGCGGATCGCAGCGGAGGCGCCTGAGGCCCATCGTCACGGCGACTCGGCGGCCGACATCGGCGTCATTACGTGGGGTTCGACCTGGGGCGTCGTGGTCGAGGCGGTGGACCAGCTCGCGTCGGAGGGCGTCAAGATTGACGCGATCGCGCCCCGGGTGATCTGGCCGATCCCCGACCAACAGGTGCGACCCTTCATCGAGTCCAAGCGAGTCATTCTCGTGCCGGAAGTGAGCTTCACCGGTCAGTACGCGACGCTTCTTTCCGCGCACTATCAGCGATCATTCCAGCGTGTCAGCGTCTACGGTGGTCAGCCGTTCAAGGTCGCCGACATCATCGCTGCGATCCATGGAGTGCACCAGCATGCCAGATAGCACACCAGTCGTAGAGCGGACGATCGATAGCTACAAGAGCGGTGAGAAGCCAACCTGGTGTCCGGGCTGTGGTGATTTTGGCGTTCTGAATGCCCTGTACAACGCCATGCGTGAGAAGGGCTGGGATCCGAAGGACGTCGTCCTGGTCTCTGGTATCGGCTGCTCGAGCCGACTACCGTTCTTTGCCTCGACCTACGGATTCCACACCCTTCACGGTCGGGTGATGCCGATCGCCACCGGCGTCCGGGTTGGCAACCCTGAGCTGAAGGTGCTTGCGCTTGGCGGCGACGGAGACGCCTTCGCGATTGGCGGTGGCCACTTCATCCACGCGGCGCGGCGGAACCTGGACGTCTGCTACGTGATCATGGACAACAATATCTACGGACTGACGAAGGGCCAGACCTCGCCGACGAGCTCGGTCGGGTTTGTCACCAAGACGACGCCCAAGGGCAGTCCTGACCGGGCGATTAGCCCGCTGCTGCTGGCGTTAGCAAGCGGCGCAACGTTCGTGGCGCGCGGCTTCTCCGGCAAACCGAAGGAACTGGCTGACCTGATCGTGCAGGGGATCGATCACAACGGCTTCGCCGTGATCGACTGCTACAGTCCGTGCCCGACCTTCAACAAGGTGAACACGTTCAAGTACTACCGTGAGGAGACCGCGGCGCTGCCGGCTGGCTACGACCCGCGTGATAAGAACGAGGCGCTCAGGATCGCGGCCGTAGACCACCCGCTGTATACGGGCCTGATCTACCAGGAGGAAGCCGCGAGCTTCGAGGACCACATCGCGGCTGGACACACTGGCAGCGAGGCCGACGCCGACAGGGTCGTCGCCAGCCTGATCAAGCGCTATCAGTAGGCGCGACGCGCGAGCCGCCAGCGAGCCCTGGCTCACCGGGAGCCAGGGCTCGCTGCATTCGCGGCCCTCCATTGTCCCCTCCATTGCCGTGTCACCGACGGTACGCGCAACCGCGGCCTCTTTGCCGCCGTTCTACTTCACAGGGCGGCCGCTCGCGCCGTGTCCTATCTGTGGCGCGAGCCGGCCGATTGGCCGAGTCTCATTCACCTGGTGAATGCTTGACGATCTCTACGGCGCCTATCGCTCGCCGCGCGTTGCTTGGCCGGTGTCTCAGCGTCCTGGGCGGGCTGGCCCTTGCGCCGCGTCTGGCTCGGGCGGCGCCGACCGATCGCCGTCCAGTTGTACTCGTCAACGGGTATGGGGACTCGTCTTCGCTCTGGAGCCGCTCTGACAATCGGATTACCGCGAGTCTCGTGGGGGCGGGGTACCAGCTCGATGGGCGGAGCCTGGTGCCGTTCGCCTATCCGCCCAGCGCCATCGTCCCGGGGCTGGAAGACACGCAGGGCGACATCCTGGCGAATGGCACCCTGCTGGCCGGCGCCATTGTCTCGGCGGTCGCTGGCTCTCCGACCGGCCAGGTGGACGTCGTCGGGTTCAGCATGGGCGGGCTGGTGGCTCGCTGCGCGATCAACGCGCTCGCGCTCCTGAACCCGGTCGGTGCGCCGGTCGTCAATACGGCGGTCTTGATCGCAACCCCGAGCCTCGGCGTGGATGTCTTGAGCTACCTGTCGGAGGTGGCGGGGCGCTACGACGACTCCATCTCTCAGTTGGCCAGGGAGTACGCGGGCATCAACCTGGACAGCACGTCGGTGAAGGAGATGCAGCCTGGCAGCGACTTCCTGAACGATCTGAACGTCGGTCGGCAGACCGATGCGCGCGTTCGCTACGTCCTGATGGCTGGCGCGGGCCAGGTGCAGCTTGCGCGGCGGATGGTGGTGCCGGTGGGGGACGGCATGGTGTCTCCGCGGAGCGCCACCCACCTGCCGGGGGCGGAGTCGCGCGTGTACTCCCTGCTCGAGACGATTGCCGGCTCGCTCACGTCGCTCTCGAGCGCGATCCGCGCGTCGAAGGTCTTCCATCCGAGGCTTCCGTACGTAGATATTGTCGGTGCGGCTGTCGCGGCTGAGCTTCAGTCCGGCCCGTCAAAGGCGCGAGCCGAGGTCGACTGGCATGTGCAGAACGGGGATCTTGCGATAGAGTCGCGGCCCGCGATCTGACGCTGCGACGCGGAAGGGGCGCCGACCTCGGGCCCATGTTCTGTGTGTCGCTTGACGGCCTGGAGGCCCGGTCAGCGCAGTCCTGGCACGGTGCGTGGTCGCGGACTGGGCGGCGAGCGCTGGCCGGCGCCGTTGTTCGTGGTGGGCTGATTCCCGGTGCGGAGCACGGTGAAGCTCGCACCACCGTCGTCAATTGGTGACGGGATGGCGAGGGGCTGCCGCTCCGCGTTGATCATGGCGATCGGCTCGGCACCCGCCTGTGCAATGGTCGCTGACTGTCCATTGAGGATCGTCGAACCGTTCGTGAAGCCGACAGACACGAAGTCATCGAGCGGCAGCAGACCGCGCATGGTGGCCGGCGCCTCGACGACCCACTCGGCGGAGGAGCGCGTGGATGCGTACTGCTCCCTGCTCAGGAAGGTCTGTCCGCTCGTGTTGTTCTTGAACGCCACGAGCCAGTTGTCACTGGTTTGCTGACTGATCGTGACCGTTATCGAGTCGCCCGGGTGCACGGCAAGCGGAACTGGCCGGGCCGGCTGGGGCAGGAGCTCGACCCACACCCGGAACTGAGCCCGTCCCGTATTCGTGACAGAGGTGTTCGTGCCAGCTTGGATCAGGTCATGAGTGTTGACGCCGCCAATTCCGACCCACACGGCGTCCGAGGCGTACGTCGCCCGCGTGGCCGGCCGCGGAACGGTCCAGGTGCCGATCACCGCGGTGAAAACACCACCCGTGGCCGCATAGCCAGACCAGTTCCGCGACGTGTGCTGGCCCGCTGGGATCTCCACATCCGTGGGCTGAGTCGGCTGAGTGAGGGGGATCGACGTTCCGCCTGGTTCCAGAGCGCCAGGATGATCGTTTGCCTGGATCTTCCAAGGGCCGTTCTCTTGGACGAGTGTGTAGACGTTGTTATCGCGTGACTGGATCGTCGTGCCGTCCACGAAGGTGGATGTCCAGGTCTCCGTGGTGGTCGCCGTGGCGGTGGCGTCGTTGACGACGATCGGCCCCCACTCGATCTGGATCAGGGCGATGCTCGTCACGCCGCTGTCGAGCAGGTCCTGGTTGATGCCAGACAGCTCCACCAGGTGCTCGCGGGTGGAGGTGTCCGCCATCTTCGAGGCATCTCTGCTGGCGATCGCATCCACCTGCTCGGCGTTGGCGCGCAGGATGACGTCCTGGATGGCGGCCTGCCGCGGGTCACGCGGCGGCGCGCTGCTCTGATCCTCTGGCGCCGCGAGGGCGATCGGCACGTCCGGAAGCGCTGTTTGACCGACCAGGCGATCGAGTCCGGGGCCGGGCGGGACAGCCGACGCTACGAAGAGAAGAGTCGCGATGACCGCTGCGAGCAGGCCACGGAGGACGCTGTCTGCCGGCGCAACCCGGCCGCGACCCTCAGCCGAGACAGCCGGAGCGGACGACTGTGCGATCCTGCCGTTCGTCACGCCATCCGTGGTGGTTGACGCGTTGTCCATCAGTCTGTTCATGCTGAGATCTCTTACCGCGTCGTTGCAGATCCACCGGTTGGGCGTCTCCTCACGGCGCTCGGGTCTCCGCGGCCCAGGGGGGGCTCGCTGTAGTATTGTGTTCAGGGTACCCTGGAGTGGACTGAGAGTCTCTCGCCACTTCGC
>JADZDV010000153.1 GCA_020850915.1 Chloroflexota bacterium
GACGATCGTCGCGTCCACGCCGAGCTTCTCGATGACAAGCCGCGCTGGGGTGAGCCGCGCGATGGGAGTGGCAGTTAGCCCAACGTTCGCGGGCGGCACGACCGTGGCATCGGCGGCTGGCGGATCGGTCTGCTCGGCGGACGTGCTGGACGCGTCTGGCGGCGCCTCCTGGGCGCGCGCCGGCAGCGGCAGCGTGCCAGCCATGCTCGCCAGGGCGAGGGCAGCGGCCAGGCGCGCGACTCGGCGCAGCAGGGACGGGGGAACAAGGAAGGGGGGCTTAGAAGCCATCCGTGATTCCGTCGACGGTCTCCAGGTCGAACATCATGAGGCGGTTGCGCTGCTTGCAGTGTCCGATAAGGTACCACGATTCCTGATAGGGGAAGAGCGCGTAAGGCCGCACATCCGGGGTCTGAATGGGCACGCTCGTCTCGTGCCGCGGGTAGTGGAGCCGGACGATGTTGCCCTTGAGGATCGCCCGCACGATCGTCTCGAAGAAGGCCTGCTTGCTCTTCCGCCCGGGCGCGGCGGTCTGGGTCATGTGGACGACCAGCGGCGTCAGATGGGGTGGGAACAGCGCCGGGAGCTTGAGCGCCAGCTTGCGGACGTCCGCGGCCGGAAGGGTCGGATCCTGCATGGCGTTGCGCACGATGAGCAGCAGGAGCTGTGCCTCCCGCTGGTCGAGCGAGCTGCCAGGCTGCTCCTCGGGCGGCAGGAAGCGGTAGCCGCGCCGGCGCACCAGCACGAGGCCCATCTCGCCCCGGACGACGTTGAGATCGGCCTGGACCTGGCGCTCGCTGAGACTGAAGCGCTCGGCGAGCTCGCGCCGGCTGCAGCCGGGCTGGTTGCCGATGAACTCGACGATCTGCCAGATGCGCTGGAACCGATCGGCTACCAGTCGCTTCCGCTCCACGGAAGTCGCTCCCGAGGCTCCAGACTCGTCAGGTGAGGGGCGCAGACGCACGCCCGAGAGACGGTGGCTAAGCGTAGCGAGACACACTGGCACGTGTCAACGACGGGCTGAACAATCGGGAAGAGCGCGGGATGGCAGCGTGTCTGACGACACCACCCTGGGGTACGCGAGGTGGGACTCGAACCCACGGCCTCAGCCTCCGCAGGGCTGCGCTCTAATCCACTGAGCTACTCGCGCGAGTGCGATCTTCAGTGTAACATGTGGTGGAACGGCCTCACAAGGCAGCCGGGTCGCCCCGCGCCACTGACCGTCTGCTGGCTTGCTTTCCCACGCGGGAGCCTCCCCTCTGCCGTCATACCCTTTCCAGGAGCGTTCGTATGAAGATCTCGATGGTCGGCTCCGGTCGAGTCGGCTCCACAACGCTGTTCAATCTGCTGCTTGAAGGACTTGCCCAGGAGCTGGTGGTCGTGGACATCCTGACCGAGCGCGCGCAGGGCGAGGCGCTCGATCTCCTGCACGGCACCCACCTCTCTCACCGCTGCAAGATCTACCAGGCCGATTATGATGGCACGGCCGGATCTGACATCTGCATCATCACGGCAGGCATTCCACGTGCGCCGGGCGAGACGCGGCTCGACCTGCTCAAGAAGAACGTCGCGCTGATGGACGGCGTGCTCGAGCAGCTCACGAAGTACAGCAAGGATGCCTTCATCATCATGGTTGCCAATCCGGTGGACGTCCTGACGTACCAGGCGATCAAGCGGGTCGGCCCGGCCAAGGTCATCGGGACGGGGACGCTGCTCGACAGCACGCGCTTCCGCTCCCTGCTCGGCGACCGCCTGAACGTCTCGCCGGACCAGATCTACGCCTACATGCTGGGTGAGCACGGCGATAGTATGGCGGCTATCACCTCCAGCGCTACGGCGGCCGGTATGCCGCTGGCTCAGTTCCCCGGCTACAGCAAGGAGATGGTAGACGACGTCGTCCACCAGACGCGCTTCGGCGGCGCTGAAGTGATCAAGAAGAAGGGCGGCACGTTCTACGCCGTGGCGCCGATGATCACCGCGCTCGTGCGTGCCATCGTGAACGATGAGCGACGGGTGATCCCGGTCTCGACCATTCTGGACACGGGCTTCCTCGGCATGCGGGACGCCTCGCTCTCACTCCCCACGTTGATCGGCAAGCATGGCCGAGAGGCGATCGTACCGCCGCCCATGGACCAGTCCGAGCAGGAGGCCCTCCTGGCGAGCTACACCGTGCTCCGCGGCGCGATCCAGGAAGTCGGTCTCTAAGTCGGGTCCTGGAGCCAGGGGCCGTCGACTCGTTCAACGGCCCCAGAGCGTTCCATCAGGATAAGGAAGGGGGCAAGCAGAGAGCCGCGCGTGGCGGACGGGGAGAAGGAGGGAAGGACCAGGGCGAAGGCCGATCCCAGGTAGCGAGATGAGACGATCGGGCGCGCTGCCGCTGGACGGCAGGTAGCCGCGGGCTCGTACTCACGCCCTATATCACCTGCAACAGGTCCGGCGCAGCCAGGATGTTCTTCGGGATGTCCTCTCGCACAATCTGGCCGGAGCGGACCACGTACAGTCGATCGGCGACCTGCAGCGCCTGGCGGATATTCTGCTCCACCAGCAAGACCGCGACGTTGAGCCGATCGCAGATGTCCCGCACGCTGCGAAGGAGCCTGGTGGCTATCGCCGGAGAGAGGCCGCTGGTCGGTTCATCCAACAAGAGCATGCGTGGCGCCGTCATGAGAGCCATCCCTACCGCCAGCATCTGCTGCTGGCCCCCGCTGAGCAGTCCCGCTTTCAGCGACCGCCGCTGGGCTCGCAGCGCCGGGAACAGGTCGTAGACGTGCTCTTTGCGCGCTGTCACCAGACTCTGGTCGGGCACGCTGTACGCGCCGAGCTCGAGGTTCTCCTCGATCGAGAGACCGGCGAACACAGCGCGACCCAGGTTGCTGGTCTGGGGGACGAAGGCGATGCCGGCCCGCACGTTGTCGGCCGGCGCGCGGTTGGTGATATCCACGCCGTCGAGGAGCACCTGACCAGCCTCCACGCGCACCAGGCCATAGATCGCTTTGAGGCTGGTCGACTTGCCGGTTCCGTTGCGGCCGATGATGGCGATCACTTCTCCCGCGCGAGCGAAGAGGCTGACGCCGCGTAACACCTTCAGCTTGCCATAACTCGCTTCGAGACCCGCCGCCTCGAGCAGCGGCCTGTCTCCGCTCCGTGCGACGCTAGACTCCAAGGTAGGCCTCAACGAGCCTGGGATCCCGGAGCGCTTCTCCAGGAGGCCCCTCCACAAGCAACGCTCCCTGATCAAGGCAGATTGCCCAGTCACAGATCTCTCTGACCACGTCGAGGTTGTGCTCGACGAGGCAGACCGTCTTCCCGGCCGCCACCAGGCTGCAAATGAGCTGACACATCACGCCGACCGCTTCAGGATCCAGGCCGGCCGCCGGTTCGTCGAGCATCAGGAGGTCGGGCTCCATGGCCAGCAGGCGTGCAATCGCGAGCCGCTTCTGCTGGCCGTAGGAGAGGTTCTCAGCCAGGTCGTCGGCTTTGTGGGCCAGCCCGACGAAGTCGAGGCTCTCCGTCGCCCGGCGGCGGTGAGCTCGCTCCTGGCTGTCGGCTGTTCGCCAGCGCGCGAACAGCTGGAGGACATGCTCGCTGAGCTGCTCCTGCCTCGCGACCAGGACATTGTCCAGTACCGAGAGTCGGTTGAACAGGCGCAGGTCCTGGAACGTGCGCCCGATTCCGAGGCGGACGATCCGGTGCGGAGCCAGGCCTGTGATCCGCTGGCCCTTCAAGTAGATATCGCCGGAGTCCGGCCGATGCAGGCCGGTAATGAGGTTGAAGAGCGTGCTCTTGCCAGCTCCGTTTGGACCGATGATCCCGGTGATCTTGCCTGGCTGGATCCTCAGCGA
>JADZDV010000154.1 GCA_020850915.1 Chloroflexota bacterium
ACTGGCCGGTGCTCCAGGCGCCGTTCCGGGAGTGGGATGATGCGATCCTGAAGGGCTCGACGGACCTGCCGATGGAGGTCAACAACGTCATCTGCCTGGAGGTCAACCTCTGGGAGTGGGGCGTCGGAGGGATCAAGGCCGAGCAGACCGTGGTTGTCACCCCCACCGGCAACGAGCTGATCTGCAAGCAGGAGCGCATCCTCACCGTCAAGCGGTAGGGTGGGCTCGGTGTCGCGGCCGGCCCACCACGCGACGGAACGCTCCAACGAGGGCCGTCGCGGCAGACATAACACCGCGAACGGTGGCGATGCCCACCCCGCGGACCGTCCTTGCGTGACCAAGAGGGAGAAGAACATGACCCAGACCATCGAGGCCAGCGGCGCCCCGACCGGCGAGGCCGCCGCCCGCGTCCGCGCGGCGGACATCATCGCCGAGGCGATGCGTCAGGAGGGCGTGACGTTCGTCGCCGGTGTGACCGGCGGCTCTACCTTCGAGATGTTCGACGCCATCAGCAAGATCCCGGACGTCAGGATCCTGGTGACCCGCCACGAGCGCAACGCCGTGGACATCGCTGACGGCTACGCCCGCGTCTCCGGCCGGCCCGGCGTCGCCATGTGTGTCCAGGGCCCCGGCGGCGCCAACGCCTTTGGCGGCATCGCCAACTCCTTCGCCGACTCCGTGCCCGTCCTCCTGATGCAGGGGATGGTGCGCCAGCAGAACGTGGACCGCGGCGCGAGCCAGGACACGGATATGCTGTTCGCCTTCTCCCAGGTGGTGCGCTGGCGAGTGGAGCTGACCACCGCCGAGCGCACCCCGGAGATCATGCGCCGCGCCTTCTCCCGCCTGACCGCCACCCGCCCGGGGCCTGTCGTCGTCGGTGTCCCGGCCAACGTCGCGGCCAGCACCGTCCCGGCCGAGCAGGGCCGCTACACCCCCATCAGGCAGCCCCGTTTGCACTTCCGCCCCGCGACCGAGGAGACCGATCGCGCCGCCCAGCTCCTGGCCGGCGCGACGTTCCCCCTCCTCTACGCGGGGGCGGGCGTGCTCTGGGCCGAGGCCAGTGCCGAGCTGCGCGAGCTGGCCGAGCTGCTGGGTGCCCCGGTCATGACCACCCTGGTTGGCAAGAGCGCCATCGACGAGCGCCACCCGCTGTCGCTCGGCCTGGGCGGCTTCCCCACCTCCCAGTACACCCACAAGGCCGCTGAACAGCTCTTCCCGAAGGCTGACGTCGTGCTCGCCATCGGGGCCAGCTTCAAGCAGCAGGCCACCCTCTACCGGCCCGTCCCCTCCCAGCCCAAGCTGATTCAGATCGACGCCGACCCGGCCGAGTTCAACAAGCACTACCCGGCCGAGGTGGCCCTGCTAGGCGACGCCCGCTCCGCCCTGCGGGACCTGATCGCCGCGGTCCGCCAGTACGTCCCGCGGCACCGCGATGCCAGCGTCCTGCAGGCCGAGATCCAGCACTGGCGGGCGGAGCAGGCGACGTTCTGGCAGCCGTACGTGACCTCGGACCAGGCGCCCGTCTCGCCCCACCGCACGATCACGGAGCTCATGCGGGCGGTCAACCCGGACGATGCGATCGTCCTGCACGACTCTGGGTCGAGCCGGGGGTTCGTGGGGCACCACTGGGTGGCGACGCAGCCGCGGGGAGTGCTGGCCTTTGGGGGGCAGAGCTCGATGGGCTGGAGCAACGGGGCGGCCATCGGGGCCAAGCTGGCAGCGCCCGAGAAGACGGTCATCAACGTGATCGGGGACGGGGCCTTCGGCATGACCGGGATGGAGCTCTCGACAGCGGCGCCCTACGGGATCAAGATCATCACCATCGTACTGAACAACGGGGGCTTTGACGCCACGCGAGGGGCGGCCACGAGCGCCTTGAAGGCGCGGCCGGTGAACTGGGACTGGTTCAGTCAGCAGGGGGACTACGCCACGGTGGCGAAGGGGCTGGGGGCCGAAGGGCTGCGGGTGGAGCGGCCGGAGGAGCTGCAGGGGGCGTTCCAGCGGGCGCTGGCCGCGGAGGGGCCGGTGCTGATCGACGTCCAGAGCCAGTTCATGGCCCAGGATGCCACCGTCACCATGGGCAATCGCTTCGAGCTGTAGTTGTCATCCTGGCCGGCAGGGCATCTGTCCCCGCTGGCCCCGCGAGCCGCGGCGATTCTGAGCGCGGGCGGGGGAGCCCGCGCAAGAGGGAGACAGCATGAGACCCATGCTCGCACTCGTGATCGCGACCATCGTCGCTCTAGCCGCCTGCGCGCCGGCGCAGCCGGCCCCGTCCGCCCAGCAGCCCGCCAGCAAGCCGGCCGAAGCCGCGAAGCCAGCAGAGCCAGCCAAGCCGGCCGCGGCCGCGCCATCGCTCGCCGCGGCTCCCGCTGCCCCCGCTGCTCCAGCGGCGAGCTCGGCGGGCAATCCGATCGTCCTGAATATGGCGCTGGTCCCAAACTTGAACTACACGTCGGTCTACGTCGGCGTTGAGAAGGGCATCTTTCTCAAGCATGGCATCGACGTCAAAGCCCACTTCAACTCGTCCGGGCCGCAGGCAACCAAAGCCGTAGAGGCCGGCGACGCCGAGGTCGGTGCTGCCAACTTTGCAACCCACGTGGCGGCACGAGCGGCGGGCTCCCGCCTGGTAGGGTTCTGGTTGTATCAGAACGACCCGTTCACAGTGAACGATGACGACACCGCGGCGATCATCGTGCCCCCCAACTCGCCAATCCAGTCTGTGGCGGACCTCGCTGGCAAGAAGATCGGTCGGGCTTCGGCGGGGGCGTACGACCCGTACACCAGGCTTCATCTGACGGCGGCCGGCGTTGATCCAAAGACGGTGGAGATGATCAACGTCGAGCACGCGAACATGCCCGGGGCGCTCAAAGGTGGCGGGCTGGACGCCGCGGTCTTCTCCGAGCCGTACGCCCAGATCTACCTGCTCGACAATCCGGGAGCACGCATCCTCGTTCGGGGTGGTGGCAAGGTGGCCTTCAAGGTGCTGGCAACCGCGCGGGAAGACTGGCTCCAGAAGAACCGCGACCTTGCCGCGCAGCTTTCGCTGGCGTTGGCGGAGGCAGAGCAGTACGTCCGTCAGCACCAGGACGAGGCGGCGCTCATCTCCACGCGCTGGCTGCCTGGTCTGCCGTTAGAAGCAGCCAAGCGGGCTCTCCCGTACTACAGTCAGGACCCGCGCATCTCATCGCAGGTCCGGGCGTCCTGGGAGCAGGAGAACAAGACGCTTATCGAGCAGAAACGGATCAAGGAGGCGATCCCACTGGCCGACGGGTTCGACACGAGCTTCGCGGAGTCGTTCCCCCAGAAGTACCCGGGACTCTACAGCGACCTGAAGCCGCTGCCATAGGCACGGGAGTCATCTGGGTAGGGGCAGGCCCCCGCCAGCCTGCTCTGGCGATCGCGGATCACCCCGGGCCACGTGGCCATCGGTTCCGACAGCTAGACCAGGGCGACCACATCCGCTGCGCTGCCGTTCGCGGCGCTCAGGTCAGGCAGTGCAGTTACAAGGGCCGCCCCTACTGGTCTGGCGAGGCCCCGCGACTTCATTCGATCGCGCCCTCTTGACAGAACGCGCGTTTTCTCGTCTACTGGGAACAGGGGTAGAGGAGGTTCCGATGGCTGGCCAGGAACTGAAAAACTTCGAGAG
>JADZDV010000155.1 GCA_020850915.1 Chloroflexota bacterium
ACGGGTGGCCTCTCGCCGCGGGAAGCGCACCGGCTCGAGATCGAGGCCCAGGAGGGCGAGGCGGCCCGGCGTCGGCTGCTGGAGTCCAACCTCCGTCTGGTCGTCTCGGTCGCGCGGAAGTACATGGGACGCGGCCTGCCCTTGCTGGACCTCATCCAGGAGGGGAACATCGGTCTCTCCCGGGCAGTCGAGAAGTTCGACTACCGCAAGGGCTTCCGCTTCAGCACGTACGCCTACTGGTGGATTCGCCAGGCGGTGACGCGAGCGATCGCGGACCAGGCCCGGACGATCCGTGTACCGGTGCACATGATCGAGGCGATCGGCGACGTGTACAAGGTCGCTCGGGATCTTCAGCAGGACCTCGGACGGGAGCCAGTCGCGGAGGAGATCGCGGAGAAGATGGGTGTTCCCGCCGAGAAGGTGCGCCAGATCATCCGGGCTGCCAAGCAGCCGATCTCCCTCGAGACGCCGCTCGGCAAGGACGAGGAGAGCAGCGTCGCGGACTTCATCACCGACCGGGCGGCGATCGCCCCGTCTGACGCGGCGACCGAGGCGGCGCTGAAGGACGACGTGGACGACGTGCTGCGCAAGGTGCTCTCGCCGAGGGAACGCGACGTCGTGCGGCTGAGGTTTGGCCTTGATGATGGCAAGGATCGGACGCTAGGCGAGATCGGCGACGAGCTGGGTGTCAGCCGTGAACGCGTTCGGCAGATCGAAGCCGAGGCGCTTGGCAAGCTGCGACACCCGCGGCTGCGCCGACGGCTCCGCGAGTTCCTGGACTGAACGTGGCCCGGCGCGCGCGGCCGCCGGACTCCACGCGACCCGCGGCAACAGCTCAGGCCAACGAGCCGGCGCGAAAGCGTCGGCTCGACGCGCTCCTGGTCGAGCTCGGAATCGCTCCGAGCCGCGAGAAAGCCCAGGCGCTCATCATGGCTGGTTCGGTGCTCAAGAACGGCGAGGTTGCCCGCCGGGCGGCCGAGCTGGTTGACCCGGCCACCACGCTCTCGCTCAAGCAGGGGCTGCCTTACGCGAGCCGAGGCGGTTACAAGCTGGCAGGCGCCCTCGACCGGTTCGGGATCGACGTCGTCGGGCGAACGGCCATGGATGTCGGCGCCTCGACGGGCGGGTTCACCGACGTGCTCCTCCAGCGAGGCTCGCGCGCGGTCTACGCGGTTGACGTTGGATATGGCCAGCTCGAGCTGCGCTTGCGATCCGACCCGCGCGTGGTCGTGCTCGACCGGACGAACATCCGGTTCCTCGAAGCGCTCCCCGAGCCCTGCGATCTCGCGACGATCGACGTCTCGTTCATCTCCCTGCGCCTGGTGATACCTCCGGTGCGTCGATTGCTCCGAAACGACTGGGATATGATTGCGCTGGTCAAACCTCAGTTTGAAGCCGGCCGCGAGCGAGTAGGCCGGGGCGGGGTCGTTCGAGATCCGCGGGTGCACCGGGACGTTTTGCTCTCGCTGGCCGCCTGGTCCGCCGAGCAAGGGCTCCACTGGCGTGGCCTGACCGCGTCGCCGATCACGGGCGCGGCGGGCAACGTCGAATTCCTGTTGTGGGTTTCCGGTGCCCCCGGTGCGGCGCCTGACGCTTCGACGCTCGTGGAGAGCGCCCTGGCCGAAGCCCCCCAGTCCGGACGGAGAACGTTGGCAGAGTGAAGCAGATCGTGCTCGTCTATCAACCGTACAGCGAAGCGACGCTCGTCGAAGCGCGCCGCGTCGCGGCTCACCTTGAGCGTCTGGGTCAGCCTTCTCTGCTCTACTCGGCGTTCGAGCTCCGAGACGTGCTGGTCGGCGACGTTCAGTTGGCGGTGTGCTTTGGTGGGGACGGCACCGTCCTGCGCACGGCTCGCTGGCTGATGCAGCAGCGTGTCCCCATCTTGCCCATCAGAATGGGTAAACTGAGCTTCCTCGGGGAGCTGGACACCTCCGTCCTGCCGGCCGCCCTCGAACCGTACGTCAACGGCGAGTTCTGGCTCGACGAGCGCAGCATGCTCGCAGCGACCTGTCAGGGTCGGTTGCTCGTCGCTCTGAACGATGTGGTCCTGGCACGCGGCGAGACACCACGGGCGGTGCGAACCCACCTTCACCTGGATGGCGCCGATCTTGGCGAGTACCTGAGTGACGGCATCATCGTCTCGACAGCCACTGGCTCCACTGCGTACTCGCTGGCGGCCGGCGGGCCGGTGCTAGCGCCGGGGATGCGGAGCTTCGTCCTGACGCCGATCGCGCCGCACCTCACGCCGCTTCGCTCGATCGTCGCTGCTGAGGGCTCTGTGGTGGAGCTGATGGTCACCAGCCACCAGGGCGCTGTCCTCACGATCGACGGTCAAGAGGATCTGGGGCTCCGCTATGGGGACAGCGTTGAGGTTCGTACAGCGGAGCAGACCACCCTCTTCGCGCGCCGCGGGTCCCGAAACCGCTTCTACGAGACGCTGCGCAGCAAGATCAACCGCGGCTGAGGATCCATGCTGGCCCACCTCAGAATTGAGAACTTCGCCGTTGTGGAGCGGGTCCGGATCGACTGGGGGCCGGGACTCAACGTCATCACCGGTGAGACTGGAGCCGGCAAGTCCATCATCGTCGACGCCCTCGGGGCGCTGCTTGGCGATCGGCTGAGCCCGGAGGTCATTCGGGAAGGCGCGGCCAGAGCGACGGTCGAGGCCGTATTCGACGTGGACCTGGCCACGGCGCGCCACGCGGCGCTCCGGGGCGTCCTGGAGCAGAACGGCCTGCTGGACGAGGGCGAGGGCGAGCAGCTCATTCTCTCGCGCGAGATCCAGCGGAACGGGCGCGGCGTGGCGCGAGTCAGCGGCCGCGCCGTCACGGTAGGCGTGCTCGGCCAGATTGGCGAGCAGCTCGTGGACATCCACAGCCAGACGGAGCACCTTTCGCTCCTTCGGGTGCGCGAGCACCTGGAGCTCCTGGACCGGGCGGGTGGCCTGCTGGAGCAGCGCGTCGAGTTTGGCACCGTGGTTCAGCGGCTCCGAAGAGTCCAGGCCGAGCGACGAGCCCTTCAAGACGAGATCCGTCGCGCGAGTCGCGAGCGGGAGCTGCTCACCCACGAGGTGAACGAGATCGAGGCCGCCGGCCTGGCGCCCGGCGAGGATGCCGAGCTGGAGACGCGGCGCCGACGGCTCAGAAACGTCGTCCGTCTTCGCCAATCAACCGAGCGAGCGCTGGTCGCGCTCGAAGGCGGTGACGAAGCGCCAGGCGCGGTTGATCAGCTTGGCAGCGCCCTGGACGCCCTGACCGACGGCGCCAGACTCGACCCTGAGCTGTCCGGAACAGCGGACGGCGTCGATCGACTGGCGTCCGAAGCGCAGGAGCTGGGGCGGAGCGTCCGCGAGTACCTCGAGCGGCTCGAAGCCGATCCGCGTGCGCTTGAAGAGATCGAGCTGCGCATCCTGGCAATTGGAGACCTGAAGCGAAAATACGGCGAGACGGTGGAGACGATCCTGGCGTACCTTGCCACGGCGCGCGCTCGTCTCCAGACCGCCGAGCGCGGCGAGGAGATGCTCGGCGATCTCACGGCCACCGAGCGCGCGCTCCGCGAACAGACCGCCGCCCTGGCGCTGGGTCTCTCTCACGCGCGGCGGCTGGCAGCTTCTGAGGTGAGCGTCAGGGTGCAGTCCGAGCTGCGCGACCTGAACCTCCCGCACGCCCAATTCATCATTCGCGTCGACCAGCAGCCAGCGGACGACGGCCTGGCCGTCGAATGCGAGAATGGCGAGGCGCGCACCGTCGCCTTTGATGCCACGGGCGTCGACCGTGTCGAGTTTCTTTTCTCCGCGAACCCGGGCGAGGGCCCCAGGGGCCTGGCGCGGATCGCCAGCGGCGGCGAGCTGGCGCGCGTATCACTCGCACTGAAGACCGCGCTGAGCCGGGAGGACAGCCGCGGAACGCTGATCTTCGACGAGATCGACGTGGGCGTCGGTGGTCGCACGGGACCAGTGGTCGGCAAGAAGCTGTGGGGTCTCGCAACGACGCACCAGGTGCTCTGCGTCACCCATATGCCGCAGGTCGCCGCGTTCGCTGATCAGCACCTGGTCGTTTCGAAGGGCGTACACGCGGACCGGACGTCGACCGACGTCGCGACGCTGGACCATGACGAACAGATTGGCGAACTGGCGGCGATGCTGGGCGGCGCAAGCAGCGGCGCCGCGCGGGCGAATGCTGCCGAGCTGCTGGAGTCGTCTGACGCGTGGAAGCGAGCCGCGCCGGCCTCCATGGACGGCGGCGTGTCGCGCGCCTGAAACGTTCGCCCACACCCTGCTGTGCACCGGTGCCCCATCAGAGCTCAGTCGACGATCTCCGCTCCCGCCGCGCGCATCTCCTCGAGAGCTCGCTCACTGTCGCCGGGTTGGAGGTCCACGCCTCGCACCGCGCTCCGGATCAGCCCCACCTCAAACCCGGCCTTCAGCGCGTCCAGCACGGTTGCTCGCACGCAGTAGTCGGTCGCGAGACCGCCGACGTACACCTTCCGGACACCGCGTCGCCGCAGCGCCTCGGAGAGTGGTTGGCCGTCCTCGTCAACGGCGTCGAAGCCGGAGTAGCCGTCCTCGTCCGGGCGTGTGCCGGACGACACGATCAGGGCATCATTCGGCAGGGCAAGCCCCGGGTGGAATCGCGCACCCTGCGTTCCCTGGACGCAGTGGGGCGGCCAGGTGCCGCCGTATGCCTGGAAGTGGATCGTCTCCGCTGGATGCCAGTCGCGCGTGGCGACGATCGGGCGGCTGGCATCCCGGGCGCGCTCGATCCAATGGTTCAGCACCGGAACGATCTCGTCGCCGCCCTTGACCTCCAGCGAGCCGCCGGCGCAGAAGTCATTCTGTACGTCCACCACGAGCAGGGCGCTCTCCATCTCCATGACCGCCTCCTTAACACTTATTCTACTCTAATAGATTCTAAATCCCAGCGTCGCCGGCCGCAAGAGTGCGCGCCAGAGATATTGCACGGTGGTCGACAGACCTGTAGGGGCGCTGCTTGCCGCGCCCATAGGCATCAAGCTAGTGCAGAACGTGAGAGAGTGTGTCGGTATTGCTTATTCAGCGTGTCGTTCCCAGCGTCGCCCGGGCCGCTGACGTCGCGGTCCTGGCCGCCGGCGACCCGATCTGG